>JAHLWJ010000280.1 GCA_019057975.1 Promethearchaeota archaeon
TTTTTAGATATTATAAAGAAAAAATAGTAATATAAGGGAAAAAAATGTAGGTATTATTAAACTAAAAGTTAATAAGCTCTGTGAAACTCTAATACCTTCTTTAAGTGTATCAATAATAGCATTAAAGTATCGCGGATTACCCCAAATCTTAATTTTACGTTCTATAGAGTCACTATAATAAAATTCAACGGATTCCATATTATTTTCTGCTTCTTGGATTAAAGAATCTAATTTTTTTAAAATTTCATCAATTTTTATTTTATCTCCAATAGGGGAATATCCTCTAGCTGAAAATTGTCTTGCTACAGTATGTGAATCAGAAGTAGTAATTTCTCCTCTTTCTATTCCCCTGTTTTGTAACATATTTAGGACATAAGACCGAATATCTATGAACGCATTATTCCCATCAAAATGAATTAAAGCTGTTGTTTGATCAGTATTGGAATTTTGAAATAAATGGACAACTATACCACCAAAACCTATTCCATCTTTTTCTGAGTAATTTTTAAATGAACCTTTTGCAACCCCATATAGCATCGGAACCTTTTGAGAATTTTGAACTTTTTTACTTTCAATATAGTTTTGGGTTACATTAAATAAATCTTGAGCTTCAATCGAATCCCTTTTGATTAATATCTCATCTCCAATAATGGCATTATGAGAATCAACAATAATGATATCTTTATATCCCTTTGAAATAACATATTTTCTTATCCGATCTCCTACACTTGATTCAATATCGTCAGAAGGAAGCGGATGTCTTGTAATAAATATAAGTGGGATATTATCAACTTCAATTCCAATAAGTTTAGCAGAATTTGAGATCTTTCTCGTAAAATCTTTGACTTCCTTAACCCAATTTATATTTGGGTTATTATCAATAGCATCTATATCTTGTTTTATTCTCTTCATAATGATTTCAACATACCCTTGAGATGTTAAATTTTGAGTATGATCATTAGTCGTATGGTATACCGTGGTCCCTGGGATGTGCTCAAACGCTTTATATATACGTTCAGGTAAGTCAGAAGAACCACATGTCTTAAATGGCCCAAAATGAATATGTGGGACAATGAATAAACCTTTAATTTCTTTTGATGATGTACTTCGGATAATTAAATACTGAATTCTGACATTAGAATTTATCCCAACCCTCTCAAAATAACTTTCTATAAGCTCATCATTCCCCTCTGTCATCATAGAAAGAATAAAAGCCCTAATAAAGGGATAACCGCTCATACCAGTAGCTTCCCTATATATATTGCTCACTTGAAACAAACCTCTTCGATATGGGAATGCAAACAACATAGCGCATGCAATAAAAAAGATTATCGCTCTTATAAAGAAATCACTATCAAATTGTCCCGTATAGAGGCTATAGAGGCTAATAGCAGTTAAGGGTTGTAAGAGTGATAAAATCATGTATCCAGGACGACCTACAGTAGTAAATGAAAAATAAATGACAAAAGCAACAATATAAGATATAATCGATCCCATTATAAAAAATACTTCTTGATACCAGATGTTTTTGATGAAAATTGCGACAATTTGGCCAAAAATAAACGTAACTTCAATCACAGCACTAAAATATACGTTCATTTGGATTGACCATCCATTTGGAGGGGCTCGCAATATAGGTGCTTTTTTTGAATAAAATAAGATAGAAAAACTAGCACCTAAACCTGAGATCAGCAAAAATAAACCTACAAACCTAAAAAAATGTAAAAAATCTAAATCATTTATTAGGATATCATGTAATATCAACGACAATAGTCCAAACACAATTGGAGTTCCAAGAAAAGTAGAATAAGCTAACTTTCTTGACTGGAAAAATTCCATATATGAAATTATTCCGGGGATTTGACGAGAGGGTCGCTTTTTAATAAACATAAACTTTTAAGCTTATAATAATTCTTATCTGAGAAAATACATTCTAGAGTAATGAATAAATTGATTATTATATCTTTATCTAAAAAATTATAAATAAAATATTTTTTTATAGAGAGTATGGAAAAATCACAAAGATCAGTTGAGCTTGCCAACAGACGTTTTTCTGATATTATTTTGGATGGACTCAAACTATTTTTTCAAAATTATGGAACTCTAATTTTACCCCTTGCCTTCTTTCAAGTATTATTAATCATTTTAGATATTTTTATATTAACAGATCTTAAATGGTATATTGATTCCATAGAATTAAATTTATCAGAGATACTGGAAAAATTCGCCGATGAGGTAACTCTTACTGAAAGTGAATGGAATTTATTAACATCCTTTCTATTCTTGAATATTGTCTTATTATTTCTTGAAAACTTAATTGGGGCAATAATTATTACATTAGCGATGTGTTCAGTTAGTAGCTATATATTAAAGAGGCACTTACATATAGAAACGCGCTTTATAGAGTCTTTTAAATCAGCATTTAATAAGAAAATATTTTTAGTTATTTTAATAATAGGGATATGCATACCATTAGGTTCTTTGCTGTTTTTTATTCCTGCCATTATCATATTTGGTTTTTATATTTTCTTGGTCTTTACTTACAATATGGAAGATATTGAAAATCCCATCTCAGAAGCACGGAGTGTCGCAAAGGGAAATTTCTGGAAAATAATTGGTATATTTATTTTCAATTTTATTTTCATTTTCATATTTAGCTTTATATTTAATTCAATTATAGATTTATTTTTAAATCCAAGTTCAGATACTTTTTTATACAATTATAATTTATGGTTGGATCCTAGTACGAGAAACTATGGAATGATTATACTTTATCAGATACTTGTGAACCTAGTTGATATATTACTTGCCCCATTATTTATCTGCCTCTTAACTTCATTATTTACGTCTCTAAAGGCTAAAAAAGATTTAGGTTTTAGCTATCAAAGGCAGTATTTACCCGTTAGAGAGCCGTATGAAAAGACATATTCGCAACCTATGGGTTTAGCTCAAATTTCAGATGAGTCTATTGAAGAGGGTACCACAACAAAATTACAGTTTGAAGATGAATTTTATTGTCCCTTTTGTGGATACAGAATTAATACACCTAAGAAATTTTGTCCAAATTGTGGAGATAATTTTTCATTCATAAATAAATAATTATAAAGGAATTCATGAAAATGTATTATAAAATTGAGAAAAAATTCGATATAGAAATTGAAAAAATCAAAAACCCAGTTGTGCTTGTAGGCTTTCCTGGAATTGCACTAGTCGCCAAGTTAGCTATTACTTCTATAAAAGATTCCATAAAAGCTAAAGAATTTCTGACCATTCAATATTTTGATTTCCCCGCAAAATCTGTTGTTGAAGGAGGTGATCTACAAATTCCTTCAGCACAAGTTTATTATAAACCAACCGAAAAAGAAGATGGAAACGATTTCTTTATTTTAACTGCTACTTATCAACCACAGACTCCAGAAGGTGTTTTTGAGTTTTCTAAAATATTTTGTGAAGAAATGGATAAAATTACAGGAGGAAAAATTAAAATGTATCTAAGCACTGGAGCAATGATCACTGATATTGTTCATGATACCCCCTTAGTGTATGTATGTGGTACCGATCAAGACCTTGTAAACACTTTCCTTGAATTTGATAATACAAAATTATATGACGGAGGATATATTTCAGGAGCAAACGGAATAATACCTGCTTATGCAGGCAATAATAATTTTGGCCCAGGATTATGTTTGTTGGCAGAAACATTACCACTACCAATGATGACTTTAGATCCTCGCTCCTCAAAAGCACTAGTTTCCTTACTCAAGGATTATTTTTCAATAGATATGGATTTCAAGAAACTGAATGAAAAAATTAAAGAAATGGAGCATATTTTTGAGTCATTTAAAAAACAAGCAGATCATTTCATGCAACCACCTCAAGATTATAAAGGAGCAGATTCATATTTTCGCTAGAGTTTCTATTATATAACTACACCACATTATCTCTTTCGATTTTTATCATAAAGAGAAAAATTTTACTTATTAATTAGCTGTGAGCTTAATCTTAACATTCTTCTTTTTTTTTATAAGATTTAAAACTCATTAAAAATTCAAAACTAGTAATATCTAATAAATATAAATGTGAATATGAAAAAAATGAAACTTATAAAATTATTTGAACCTTTAAAAATTCAGGATTTGGAAATAAAAAATCGAATTGTTATGCCAGCTCTTGGCTTGGGTTACACACCTAAAGGAGAAGTTAATGATGTTTTCAGTAATTTTTACCAAAAACGAGCGAAGGGTGGAGCAGGATTAATTATAATTGGTGGATTAGGAATTAGTCCTAATAGTGGAGGTACACCATATATCGGAGACGATAAATTCATTCCGGGATATACAGCATTTGCCGAAAAAATGCATAAACATGGTGTTAAAGTCATGGCACAAATAATGCATCAAGGTGCATATTTTCCCGGTAAAAATGCGGTATCAGCTTCTGCAGTGAGATCAAACCTTACACGAATGGTTCCTAAAGAATTAACCATTGAAGAAATAAAACAAATACAGGAAGATCATGCAGTAGCTGCGGAACGCTTATTAGAAGCTGGTTTCGATGGAGTGGAATTACTCGGTAGCGCAGGTTATCTTATTACTCAATTTTTAAGCCCAATAATAAACAAAAGAACCGATGAATATGGTGGATCCTTAGAAAATCGCCTAAGATATCCAATTGAGTTAATAAAACTGATGAAAAAGAGAGTGGGAGGCAAAATGATAGTGGGAATGCGCGTTGCTGGTGATGATTTCGTTCCAGGTTCCAACGATTGGACGCAAAGCCCAATATTTTCGAAACATTATGAAGAAGCAGGAATAGAATTTTTAAATGTAACGGGAGGATGGCACGAGACCAGAATTCCGCAAATTCCTATGATGGTACCACAAGCTGCATATGTATATCTCGGTGAGAACATTAAAAAGGACGTGAATGTCCCCGTTTTTATGGCAAATCGGATAAATGATCCATTAATAGCAGAGCAAATATTAAGAGATGAAAGAGTAGATGCAATTTGTATGGGAAGAGGGCTAATAGCTGACCCAGAATTACCCAATAAAGCGAAAGAAAACCGACTTTGGGATATTATGAAATGCGTGGCTTGTAATCAAGGTTGCTTCGATACAATCTTCAGTGGCAGGTCTGTCGTATGTATGAGAAATTATATTACTGCAAAAGAAGGGGATATTGACCTAAGTAAAAAAACTGATAATCCTCAAAAGTTATTAGTCGTTGGGAGCGGTCCCGGTGGACTTGAAGCGGCTCGAATTGCTGCAGTACTGGGTCATGATGTAACAATAGTAGAAAAAAGCGAATCTATAGGGGGGCAGATGAAAGCTGCTGCTGTCCCACATAGCAGAAGAAATATCTCGGAGATGTTAAGTTACTATGAAGCACAAATTCGTCATCGCCACATAAAATTAAGACTGGCAACTGAAGTCACTCCAGAATTTATCAATGATTTTAATCCAGATACTGTTATATTTGCAACTGGAGTAAAGTTCTCCATCCCCGATATTCCCGGAATTGACGGTTCAAATGGGAGCAATATATGTTTTGCAGATGAAGCTTTAGCCGGAGATCATGTTGTTGGGAAAAATGTCGTTGTTGTTGGTGGGGGAGGAACCGGTTTAGAAACGGCGATTTGGGCTGCCGAGTTAGGTGCAATTAATTCCGATATTGCACATTTCCTTAGTTTTCATGAATTGATACCCCAGGAAGAAATTATCAAACGATGGCTGAAAGGAAATCGAAACGTTACCATAATAGATGTATTACCGAAACTAGCTACAAACGTGGGACGAACTACAAGGGGATATTTGATCGGTATTTCAAGGAAATTGCAGATTAACTCCATTATGAGTGCAGAAATCACAAAATTCGAGGGGAATTCGATTGATTATAAGATTAAGATCCCCGATCAGGAAGAAGAAACCCATACAATTGATAATGTCGATACATTTATCCTGGCAACTGGAGTGAAGAGTAATACCGATCTTTATGAAAAAGTAAAAGCCACGAATCCATCATACAAAATGTTTAATATTGGGGACAGTAAAGAGCCGAGAACGATGATGGAAGC
>JAHLWJ010000281.1 GCA_019057975.1 Promethearchaeota archaeon
TTGCATTTAATATATAATTGAGACATTTTTCAAATTTTTTATAAAGATATTTCTATTGTTATTCTAATAAATTTAAATATATGTATCCTATTTTGTTTTTAAGAAATAAATTGCATTTAATATATAATTGAGACATTTTTCAAATTTTTTATAAAGATATTTCTAATGTTATTCTAGGGGATATAATAATTGGATGACATAATTAACCTGAAGCTAATTGTTCTTGGAGAAGGAGAAGTAGGAAAATCATCAATAATAAACGTATTTATGGGAGAAGAAATCTCTGAGAGATATATGCCAACAATCGGGAGTGTTACGTTTAGAAAAGAATATACTTTAAAAAAAATATCAAAAATTATTAGGCTGACTATCTGGGATCTTGGTGGAGGATCCTTCAATCCTTATAATCCCGCCTATTACGCCAATGCCGATTTAGCTCTATTAGTTTTTGATTTAACCAAACCAGAAATCACATTGAAGAACCTTAAAAAAGAATTTGAGGAAAAAATGAGTATTTCATCAGAAGAATGTATATCTATCTTTGTAGGAAATAAAATAGACCTGCTTGATGTAGATAAAGGGTTTAAAAACACCCTCCAAGACTTTTTTAGTGATAGGGATCATTTTATTTTACTATCTGCTAAGACTGGTTTAAATATTAAAGAGTGTTTTGAACTATTAATTTTTACATATCTACAAAGAGCAGAATTATTAGCTCCTGAACTTGTTCAAGAAAACTCTGCAAAAGAATTTTTAAAATCAATAGGGAGCGATGAGAAGTCTTTAAAGAGTAAAATATTAAATCTAAAATCCATTGATTCAGCTTTGGAAAAGCTCAAGTCAATACTTAAAACCGAAGTAGAACTTTCCACTGAAAATGACACAAGTGAATTAAAGTATCATGAATTTATTCAACAAGAACTACATAAAGTTGGACATCAGAAAGATAATATACTTGATCAGTTTTTAATAAATTTATCTGAATTAGAAAAAGCTTTGACTCACATAAGGAAATCTCATATCAAATCGGCTGGTGAAGTGATTGATAACTTACGAGATTTATTAACTACTTCAAAAAAGGATTTTGAACAAAATCTTGAATTAATCCAAAAAATAAATAGAGAGGAGAATGAATTAATAATAATCAGCTCCAAACTCAAAAACGAAAATCTAGATGCGAATAATGAAGATTCAAATCATCAAAATAAATTATATAATGTTTAATAAGAGATAGGTGAATAAAATTTCAAATACCGAAGAAACACCAACAAAAGAATTACAGAATTTAAAAGAACAAATAAAGAAAATTGATCAGAAATTGAATCAACAGATAAAAACACTTGACTCTAAAACACTTGATCATGTGAACAAATCTGATAAGAAATTAACTGATCAAATGAATAAAATAGAAAAGAGTCTAACTGATCAATTGAAGAAAATAGGACAGAAAATTAATGATGATGTAAATAAGCTTGATCAAACTATAACTAACCAAATTAGTAAACTAGAGCAAAGTTCAAGTGAAAAAATAAACAATCTTGAGAAGAGTTTAGACGAACAAATTAACAGTATTAATAAAAAAATTGAAGATATTACCAATATTTTTGACCAAGAGTTAGGAGATAAATTCAATACTCTCAATAATAAAATAGAAGGAAATAACAAAACATTAATTGAAGAATTGGAGAGTGCATCCAGCAAACTTGATAATAATCTTAATGATCAAATCAATAATGTAGAAGATAAAATTAAAATCATAATTGATAGAATAAAAGCGGTAAATGACGATTTCTTCCTAAAATTTCAGAGATTGAAAGAGGAATTTGATACAAAGGAAGAAGTTCTTCAAGATATGTTAAAGAAATTTGAGGAAGAAACTATTGAATTTAAAAACAACCTCAAACCAGAGTTAGAAGATCTTAAAAGTCAACAAGATTTAGTCAAAATAACAGTAGATGTACTTAAAAAGCAAATTTTTGAAAGTGCTAGAGAATGGATTAATGATGAGATTAAATTAGCATGTAAAAATAAAGAAAGAGAAATTTTAATGAATTTATGGATTGATGAGCTAAAAGAAGTTATTGGGGATTTAGATAAATTAAAAGAAACAAACCCTAAAGAGTTAAAAATTCATATAAATGAAATTTCAACTACTATTGAATCATTTCGCCAAAAGTTTGTCAAATAAAATATTAATTCTAATTTCTCTTACTAAATTTTCTTAGTCTCGTAAAAACAATTCTTACTACTTTTTTTCTAATCGTCAAATTGTCTAAGTTATTTATAAATCATATACCTAATTTTATTACGTTTAGAATTTAATATATAGAATAATAAATTAGGAAAAAACTTAGTACAAGGATCGATATCACAAATGACTCCAGATATAATTTCACTTGGAGAATTATTAGTTGAAATTATGCGAACAGAATTAAATACTCCACATGGAATAATTGGTGCTAATTATCGGGGGCCATTCCCTAGTGGTGCACCTTCCATTTTTATAGACTCAGCAGCACGGATGGGAAACCAATTTGCTCTCACAACAGGTTTTATAGGAGTTGTGGGTAACGATGAATTTGGGGGATGTATTGTCGAAAAATTAAAAAAAGATGGTGTTGATACATCTCAGATTAGAATTTCAAATGAAGAAACTACAGGAATTGCTTTTAACCAGTATAATTCAGATGGTTCTCGTAAATTTATATTTTCCGCAGGAGCAGCGGGAGAAATTACTCCTTCCGATATTAATGATTTTTACTTTGAAGGCGTAAAATGCTTACATATTATGGGAAGTGCCCTTTCAATTAGTAAAAATTCACGTGAAGCATGTTATAAGGCGATAAAAATAGCTAAAGAAAAAAATCCTAGTGTCTTAATTTCATTTGATCCAAATTTAAGACCTGAATTACTCGATTTAGAGGTTATACTTAAAATCTGCAAGCCTGTTTTAGAAATGACAGAAATCTTGTTTCCAAGTGGGGAAGAAGCTGAAATGTTAGCAGGTATTAATGATCCAGTTGAAGCCTGTCAAAAATTGCTAGAAAAAGGTCCAAAGATCATAGTATTGAAACTAGGGAAGAGAGGGTGTATAATCTTTACCAAAGATAATCTTAAGGGCGTTAATATTGAGGGATTCAAAGTTAATGAAGTGGATCCAACAGGAGCAGGGGATTCTTTTGGTGGTGCTTTTATTGTAGGCTATTTAGTTGGATGGAACTTGAAGAAGGCAGCTAAATTTGCAAGTATTGTAGGTGCAAAAAAGGTAGAGCATTTTGGACCTATGCCGGATACAACTTATGAAGAAGTTATTGAATTAATGGAAAAAGATTGATTTTAATTTAATTAGAAGTGTGGCAAAACTAACTTGAAAGAAGACAAGAAAATTATATTAATGATTAGAAGCATAAAATCTTAAATTACTCCCTCATATTAACTTTATCCCAACAGAAATAATATGCTTTATGTTTTGATAAGAAAAGCAACAGATTTAGTAATTTTTTTAAAGGTAAGTAAACTTAGGAAGGGTAATTGAGTCTGTTCTGACGTGAATCTTAGATAAAGTTTTATTAATATAATAAAATCCGACCAATAGACTTCAATGACCACACTTTAGAAAGATTCCAAATAAAAATTAAAATAAGTGCCTATTTAAACTTTTTCATTGATTCTGTGATTTTCCAGAGAAATAAAAGAGAAAAGATTAAAATTTAAATATCTGAATTAAGTATATTTCATAAGATACTTATTAGTATTAGATGTGTGGAATAAATGATCGATTATTTAAATCGACAAATATTTAAGCAAATTTGCAGTCACAATAAGCAAATTTGCAGTCACAATAATTAAAATTCTAATTCTAATTTTATATGAGGTAAAGATATAATAAATCCAATATTCAGAAACGTGAAATAATGACTAACGAATTTAATAGAGAAGATAAGGAAAGTAAACCAGCCAAGGAAATCGAGAGGATAGATAAGGAATTTTTATCTAAAGCAAAAAATTCCAGAGATATGATAGATAAAAAATTGAGAATGTTTGAGGATAGTATAGAAAATATCTCAGAAACAATTACTAACGGCGAAGCAGAAGAAGAAAAAGAAAAAAGTAAAAAAAAAGTAGAAGAAATTAGTGAAGAGATAAAAGAAGAACAACTAAAACTTGATGCGGTTTCAAAGAAAATTGATGATAAAGAAGAATATTTAACAGCTCTTGAAGAAACTATATCTGCTCTTGAAGAAAAGTATAATCGGAAAACAGAAGAAATGAACAATCTGGAAGAACGATTTGAAATTACAAAAGAGAGCAAAGATACTATAGAAGATGAATATAAAGAACTCTTAAGAAATAACGAACAATTGGTAAAAACATATGAAAGTAGACAAGTTGATTTAATTGTTCTTACAGATTCTGTAAAAGAGAAAGTTTCATCTCAGGATGAACTGAGAAATCAAATCTCAAAATTAAATCAAGAAATATTAGAAAAGGAAGCAAAACTGGAGAAACAAAGGGAAGAATCAGAGACTCTAGAGAAAAAAATGAAAAGCCAGGGTGCTGAAAACGAAACTTTAAGATTTTATCTTAATAAAAACAAAGTTGAATTAGAACATTCTAATTCTGAAATTGAGGCAAAAGAAGAGGAAAGAAAACTTTTAACAGAACAAATTGAAAAAAAAGAAATAAGAATAAAGGAAATAGAACAAAAACTTGAAGAATATCATGATGGATTTCCTGAAATGGAAAGACAAAGAGAAACATATGAGGAACTTCTTGCTAAATACAAAATTCAGCTAGCAGATAAACAACAACAATTAATTGACATGGAATCTCGAATTCAAGAGCTCAAAGAAGCAACTGAATCCTTAGATGAACAAACAAACACCAAACAAAGTTTAATTGATGCGAATGAAAAAAGGATTGAAGATTTAAAGCAAGATATAGAAACGTCAAATATAGAATATCTTGAGAGAGAAGAACGGCTCGATGCCTTAACAGAGAAATTGACACGTATGGAATCAGATCATGAAAAATTAATAAAAGCTAAAGAAGCAATTGAGAGTAGTACTAATGACTCTCGAGTTATACTTCAACAATTGAAAGAAGAATTAGAAAATCAAGAAAAGGAAATTAGAGATAAAGAGAGTCGGATTCACAGATTAGAAATATTATCCGCTATTTATAGAGCTTCAAAATTCTTCGGCGGAATTTTAATAGGTGCGGGAATATTTTTTCTAATTTGGTCAATAGGAATATTTTTTAATGCTATAGATTTAGGGGATGCAAATATAAATACATTTTTAATGGTTATATTTCTGCTAGTTGGAGCTATTTTATCAATTATTTCTGGAATATTCCACCTTGAGAAATCATAATTTACACTTTTATTAATTTATGAATATATTTGAAATTTAAAGTAATAATACTAGTTTAATGATTTAGGTTTGACTGAAAAAGAACAAGAAGCATTTGTCCCTACAAGAACGATTAAGTTATCATCGGGAATCCTTTATGGAATTGGATGTGGAATTGGAGGTTCAGTTTTTATATTATTAGGCACAGCTATTGGACAAGCACAATCTGGTGTTTTTATCAGCTTAATCTTAGGTGGAATTTTAATTTTCATCACTGCTTTAAATTATAGTGAATTATCAACTAGTTTACCCGTTTCTGGAGGCGCTTATAACTTTAGTAAGGAAGCATTGGGTGGATTTTTAGCATTCATAATAGGTTTCTTTTTATGGATTGCTAGCATTGCTACGTTCTCCTTTTCTGCTCAAGCATTTGTTGTTGTTATTGAAGCATTTTTTCCATTACCTATAATGAAAAATTTATTCATTCTTATTGCAATAATATCAATATTATTAACTACTATTGTTGTTTTTAGAACTCAGAAATTAGCTTTAAAGGCCTTAATTTTTCTAACAATTGTCTTATTGATCATATTTGGCATCTTTATCATATCAGGGTTCCTAATTGCTCCAATTACTAATATTTCAAATTTTAATACAGATTTTCTAACCTCGGAAACGAATTTTCTTAGTGTAATTCTTATGTTTTCAT
>JAHLWJ010000282.1 GCA_019057975.1 Promethearchaeota archaeon
TTGAGAGGTATAATTTTGTAATTAAATCATATTATATTGGAGATGCTTTTATTGCTGCAATAGCTTGTCAGGGGACGGTTGTATTAGCTCAATAATTCGGTAACTTTAATATCACCGGAGATATATTATGAAAATAAGAATTGCAACTTGGAATATGGGATACTGGCAAAATAAAAATTATTTTGAAGAAGCATGGGATTATTATCTCAAAGAAATTAATGCAGATATTATCTTTTTTCAAGAAGCTAGGCCTTCAAAGAGGATTCAAAATGATAAGGAACATCTTGTTTGGAATGAGATTGGTGGTAATCGTCCTTGGGGTTCAGGCGTATATAGTAAAAAATATAAGTTAACTGAGGAAATTATAAAAACAGAATTCAAAGGTGCTTTTTCAATTGCCAATACTAACATAAAGGATAAAAAATTAACCTTTATCTCATTGTATGGACTTATGGAAAGTAATGGTCCTACAAAAGGTTATGCTATGACAAATCTTCATAGAATGCTTTCAGATCTTACGGGCATATTAAATGGTCATATTAACGGTAAAAGAAAGATAGTTCTTGGTGGCGATTTCAATGCGAGCATACAATTTGATGATATATATGGACAAAAGTATACGCCTAACGCACATAAAATATTTTTTGAAAGGATTAAAGACTTTGGATTATTTAATTGTTTTAATCCATTCTATAAAGATTATGTTCAAACCCTCAGGCATCATATAAGCAAAGTTAAATGGCAAAATGACTACTTTTTTATTAGTAAATCAGTCTCAAAAAAATTAATAAATTGCGAAGTTGTAGAAAACGACAAAGTCCGAAAATTCAGTGATCATAACCCTGTAGTTATTACATTAGATTTGTAAGATATCGCGGGGACGGTTGTTTTGACAATATAATTTTAAGGGAGGATAATTATGAACGCATTTGATTACATTTTATCGAAGCAAATCCAATGGGCGTATCGCAATAATATAGTGCTTATCGGGAGTAAAGGTAATCGTGGCCGCAAAGCCTATACTCAAAAATTAGATGATAATCTATTCGAACCTTTACTGCCAGAAACCGAAAATAATTTTAAAGAAGCTGATGGCGGAGAATTAACTGGAAGCCTTTACCCTTGTAAAATGCAAGCAGTTCACTCTTCGTCTGCATTGGGTGTGAATATTTTCCAATACTGGAAAAAAATAAATCAAGTTCCTGCCATAGCTGCTGCATGTAGATTTTGTTATACAGGTAATACTTCCTCTCAGGATATCAATTTTAAGGTTAAATATCCGATAAGTGGGAAATTCCTACGTAGTCCGAATATTGATGTTGTTATTAATAACTCTCTAGAATCAAGATTTAAAGTTTTTGCAATAGAATGTAAATTTTCAGAAGCTTATTATCCAGGAACACATTCCGGGATTTCTCCTAGATATATTGAGTTAAATAAAGTGTGGGATAATATGCCAAATTTATTAAAGTTGGCAAAAGAAATAAGTCCCGATGATAATAGATTTACCCACCTACATTCCGCTCAATTAATAAAACACATTTTAGGACTAAAAGAAAAGTTTGGTAAAAATAAATTCCGACTTCTTTATCTTTGGTATGATACGATAGGACCAGAAAGTGCGAATCACCATAAGGAAATAAAGGAATTTACTAAGATAACTAAAGATGATGGCATTCATTTTCATGCTATGAGTTATCAAGATTTAATTATTAAATTAGCGAAGAAGTACCGGGATACACACAGAGATTATGTAGATTATATTAGTGAGCGTTATTTATAATATACTCTTTTTAAATGATATAAAAACGGTTGGCAATAAATTTAAAATCAGTAAATATATGAGTATTTTTATAATTATCATGTTCAAATAAATTTTCCTTTATTGAGTAATTTTATATAGCCTTTAAATACCATATATAATTAAAATTGAGGAAATAAAAGAAATGAAAAACCAGTATTTTGGTGATAGAAATGATTTTTTTAAGTATGACTTAGTCCTTAACTTGATTGAAAAAATAGAAAATTTAAAATGTTTTACTTTTATTCCAATGCTCACAGAAGATGATGGTTCTGGTGATGGTGCGTTAACCAATTATAATGGAAGTAGGCGAAAAGAATTAGACGATTTTCTAAAGGACTGCATAAAAAAATCAGATAGGAAGGTAAAAAATCTTCGCTCATTTATGTCAAAATATGAACAAATAGAATATCGTCCCTATAAAGATGATGAATATTTTTTACATGCAGAGAGGGAGCAATATTTCGATAGTATTCATTCTTCAATTCTTAATGAATCAGTAATATTAATCGACCCGGACAATGGATTTGAGGTTAAGAGTATGCGGAGTGGAACTGGCCATAAGTATATAAAGTATAAAGAGTTAAGCACTATATATGCTCGAATGGATTCTAATTCATTAATTATAGTTTATCAGCATATGCCAAGAGTGAAAAGAAAGCGTTTTTTTGCCCAGGTAGGAGAAAAAATATGCAATTGCACAAATACTATAAATCTTATATATTTATCGGATAATAGAATTGTCTTTTTTATCATGGCGAAAACCGATGAATTAAAGCATAAAACTCGGGAAGTACTAAATAATTATAGCAATATTAACAAGAAAATATATATGAAGGTATTAAAATGAAATTTTTTCTATTCTCAAAAATATCATTTGAAATTCCTGACCCCATCACTCTAATCGAATGCTACTGCTATCAGAATGATTTTTACTCTAAATATGACCTTCTGGAAGATAGGAAAATTGAGGATGTAAATAAAATTGGCGCACGTATCAAGAAAGAAGTACTTTTAGAATGTAAAATAATAATTGAAAGAACAAAGAGTGTAAATATATTTAAATATAATCTTGAACAATTTTTAAGCTTAGAAGAGAAAGATAGAAATGAACAGATTAAAGAACTAAATGAATTTGTTATTCAGAAGTTGTTAAAGATTAATAGTATTGGTTTGTCTACTACTACCAAGATTCTGCATACTCTTTATCCAAAAATTATTCCTATGATTGATAGCCTGCTTCAAAAGAAATATCGTCAAGTAATTAATTATGGATGGACGAAAAATAAATCCGATCAAGTCTTTATCGATTTTTATAAAAATCTAAAAATAGGAGGTAATCGAAAAAATTTAAATTATATCTTTGAAAAATTATTGGAAAATAATATTCAACATTTAACCAAGATAATAATATTCGATATTCTTTGGTGGACATATCTGAAAGCTGAGAAATTAAGGGAAGAAAAAGGGATTAATTATTGGGACACGATAAAATTTATAAATGGAGGGCTGGTGAAAAAAATAAGATAAAAATTTATCAATAGTGAATTAATATAAGCGATAGAGAAAAATATTCCTAGCGATATAATCTTATAGGTTTTATATATTCTTATGAGTATTTCTGAAAATATTTATTCAAATTCGGGAGGTAAAAATGATAAATAAAAACAAAAAAATAAATGATGCAGTATGGAGAGCAATAAATAGAACAATTAATAAATTTAGAGAGCACCCATATTATTTCTTTACTGAATCTGATATCCATTCATATTTTTATCATGCATTATATTCAACCAAGCATGAAGTATCAACTATAGATAAAAAGCGAATATATTGTATTCACCGGGAGTACCCAACTAATTTTAGATATAGGAAAAAAGATTTATTAAATAATGAAATTTTAAAGCCATACGATTTGAATGATACATCAGGAAGCCGAGGTCATTATGACATGGCGGTATTAGATCCCGATTTTATCAAGAATGTAAACAGTGAAAAGGATATCATAAATAAAAATGTGAGTTTAGTAATAAAAAGAGCACAAAATAACAAAAATTTTGTTAATAGCAAAGAACTATTATTTGCAATAGAATTTAAATATGTAATAAATAACAGTAAAAATTTTGTTGATGAAGTAATAATGGATAATAAAAAATTGTTATTTGCCAAAGATTTTGGAGGAGCGTATGAAGCTGTTAATTTAGTATTTTGCAATGTTAATACTACAAAATATACTGGACGTATAATTACAGAAGTACGAAATGCAGATAAAAAAATATTATCCATTTTTATTCACTCATATTATGAGGAAGAGAAAAAAAGAACCCCAAGGCCAATAATGAACAAGAAAGAACCTAAAATAAAATAATTTCTACCATGCTGTAGTCACGCTACCTTGATACAATTAGAATATTCTCAGAGAGAAGTTGCCTTATTTAAGAGCATTCTACTAAAAAAATATTGAGTTAAAGAAAATAGAAAATTTAAAAAAAGGAAATATCCCCGAAGAAAAAATTGAGTACAAAATGGAAAAATATCCCATCCGACCCACGCATGATAATGTTTTTCTTATAGAACAATGGTGTGAAAGTGTATTAATGGAAAAACTGAAAGGGCTTGTTTTTAAAACAATGAAAATAATAATTCACAGGGGAACGCATGAAATCGGTGCTTCATGTGTGGAAATACAAAGTAAAAAAAGCAGAATATTGATTGACATCGGTATGCCTTTGGTAAAAAAGAATGGAGATAGATTTAATTTTAAGGAGTATGAAAATACGCCCGGTCCTGAGCTGGTAAAGGAAAATGTGCTACCTGATATTGGTGGAGTTTATACCTGGGATACCGATAAGAAGATGATTGACGGAGTGCTTGTTTCACATCCGCATATAGACCATTATGGTTTTTTCCGTTATCTCAATAAGGATATCTGTTTTTACCTGGGTGAAGCTACCAAAAAAATTATAGATCTAACGGTAATATTTACCTCGATTAGAGGGAGCATTTTAAATTATCATCCTATTGAGAGCGGGAAGAGTTTTCGTTGCGGTGATTTTAAAATAACGCCCTATCTGATGGACCATTCAGCTTTTGATTCTTATGCTTTTTTGGTAGAGGCGGATGGGAAGAGTCTTATCTATTCCGGTGATTTCAGGGAACATGGTCGAAAGCAAAAAGCATTCCAATGGTTTTTGGAACATGCGCCGGAAAATATAGATGTACTTCTCCTTGAAGGAACAGTTTTGGATAGAGGATTAAAAGGGAAAGAAGTAGAAGAATTTAAATCTGAAACAGAGATTGAAAATGAAACGGTAAAATTATTAGTGGCGAGTAAAAATATGACCCTTCTTTATTTTTCAGCCCAGAATATTGACCGGCTTGTTTCTTTTTATCGTGCTTCTTTAAAAACAGGGAAAATATTCGCCATTGATTTTTATACTGCCAATATTCTTGGTTGCCTAAAAGATTATGCCAGGATTCCTTACCCTTCCAAAAATTATTCAAACATCAGAGTTTTCTTCCCTTATTGGTTGTGCAGTAGAATAAAACAGCAAGGTAGACAAGAATTAATGTATAAGTATAAAAGTTATAAGATTACCAAGCAAGAGATTTCTGATAAGAGCGGGGAAATAATGATGATGGTCAGACCATCGATGTTGAAAGACCTTAAATCAATTAAAAACATTGAAGGGGCTACATTTATTTATTCGTTGTGGGAAGGGTATTTACAGGATGATTCCATGCAGAAGATGATGAGATTTATAAAGAAAAAGAATATGAAATTTTACCAGGTTCATACCAGCGGGCATGCCGAGATTGATACCTTGAAAAAAGTGGTAAAGAAATTAAAGCCGGGGAAAATAATCCCGATTCATACTTTTCATCCTGATAAATATGGTGGTTTGTTTAGCCAGAAGATAGTACAGGTTTCAGATGGAGAGGTTTTTGAGGTGTAAGGGATAACAGGTCCCATTTTCTTAAAAAGTTACTCAATAATAGGGGGAAGTGTCGTGCTTGACAGAAAAGTTGTAAGAGAATTCTTGGATGAAGAACTTAAGGAAATAGAAGTACCTGATGATATTTTTAAAGATGCACTTATAGAGACTTTCTGTAAGTACATTGAAGATGACTATTATGAATGGTTAAAAGATAACTTTAAATCGTTTTTTAACTATGGAAAACCCGATTGGCAGTGGATAAGAGAAGGAATTAAAAAGTGTGGGAGATGATAAAAAATAAAAGCTGGACAAAAGTGTTTACA
>JAHLWJ010000283.1 GCA_019057975.1 Promethearchaeota archaeon
AAATCATAAAAGAAATATTATTTTTTCTGATATTGTACTACTCTTAACAATTCCACCCTTGAACTTTGACTAAGACATTTTCAGTTACACTTTTCTTAGGTATAAAACCATCAATTTTCCTTCTCTCTGATGGTAAAAGACTTATGCAATTATCATTCAAGTAGACAGGAGTAATAATTTTTTCAGTATTTTCACCGATTAGAAAAACTCTGAGAAAAAAAGCAATCGCATCAGAAGTATTTTCGAGATCTATAGAGATCTCATATAGCTTCTCACTTTCTTCTATAATAATAGATTTTTTTATTTCAGCTTTTGGAAGATTTCGTAAAGCCCTCATATCAGCATGCTCTTTTAATGGTGTGTAAAACCATTTATCCTTTTCTTCGAAAATATCATTTCTTAATGAAAGCCAGTAAAAGTTCCGACTAAAAATTGTTGAATCCTCTTCAAGTGTAAGGATTAGAAAATAAACTTTAGAAAGTCCATTGATCTTGGGGATTGAAAAAAGTTCCTTTTTAGAGTATCTATCAATTATTATATTGTTTATTGATTGACAAAATTTCTCCTTAAGATCCATATTGAGAATCTTAATTGTGGCAGTAAGATTTTGCTTTTTCTGAAGAGTTTTGTTGATGAGAATGACCGAGGCGTCATCGTATGAGTATTGAATATGAATTGGTTCACAAGCTTTCTTAGAGCCAAAGAAAGCCCCATTAGGATTAAGATAATAATCGTACAATTGCCAAATAAGGCTTGGCCAAGGACTGCACATCATCCAACCAATAACTCCAGTTGCTTTAGGAAAATTACTTGCATGAGCTTCATACATTGCTCTCCAGCATTCATAAGCTAGTACTTGGGCTGTATTTGCAAAATCTTCTAGATCCTTTGGTTTACCATATCGTTTTTCGATTGCTTCTTCAATTATTAGCGTATTGTTAAACGCACCAAGCCCTGTATGGTAATTCCAAACATCACTTCCAACATGCTTATAACCTTCAGGTAACATCAGCTGTAAACTCTCAAAAGGGGGGATACATACATCAGGCCCCGTTTCTGTATTGAAACCATCGGCGGCACCTCTTCTTTCTTGTGAGTACCAATAGATTGGGGGAACATATGTATATGGACCAGTCATTTTTACTCCAGTTTCACCCATTAAGTCAGAAGGACGACTAGACGCGTTTGATATTGCAGGAAGACCAATGTATGTTTCTTCTAATACTTTGAGATAAACTTTCTCAACTGATCCTGGTGGTGGAAAATCACTTCCATAAAACCACGCAATAAAACTCGGATGGTTTCGTAATCGAAGAATCTGAGACTTTAATGATTCTTCTGCAATTCTAATATCACCTTTTTTCCAATTTTTCCATTTCTCCCAAAATGAACAGCAACACCAACCAGCAAGAACAAGAATTCCTTCTTTATCACATAAATTCCAGAAATGATCTGTCGCGAGTTTACCCTCAAATCTAATAGAATTTAAATTGAGATTTTTAACAAAAGCCACATCAATTGCATCTTTTTCTTTAGATTGACGTAACATCATATCTGGAGTCCAAGCAGCACCATATATGAGAATATCATGCCCATTTATTGTAAATATACGTGATCCGTGCTCATTTATAGTAGATTTTATGTCTCTTATTCCAAAGATGATTTCTGTAGAATCAGAAACCACATCGTTAACTTTAACTTGAAGATCCAGCTTATATAACTCAGGTAAACCTAGCTGATAAGGCCACCATACACGAAGGTTATTTATTCTTATATAAGGGAACTCAACTTTTCTCATTTCATTCGGTTTCAAAATAATTTCTTTCCTAAAATTAATTTCTTCTACTTTTCCTTCGAGTATTGCTTTAATTTCTTCTTTCTGATTATTCTGTAATTTTGTACTTATTATTAGTTCTGCTTCTGCTAATGTTTCGATATTTAGTTTACTTCTCACAAAAGGATATTTCATAGCGACGGGTCCAGTAGAATAAAGAGTTACAGGTTGCCAAATACCCATATCGTCATCAGGTGGCAGAGGACACCAATCAACGAAACTTATATTCAGATCGTCTGGATTTGGAGAAAAAATTTCTAAAGCGAGTACATTTGTTGATTCTTGCTTTATTAAATGGCTTATATTAAAATCATATTGTCTATATGCCCCAATAACATAATCAGTACCTGCAAATCGTTGCCCGTTTAACCAAATATTTGCAGAATAATTTATACCCTTGAAAAGTAGCCAAAATTGCTTATTATTAATATCAATAGAATTATCTAATTTGAATTCTTTTCTAAACCACCAAGAGCTTCTATAAGGACTATCATCCGGTTTATAATGACTTTCGAAGTTCTGAGTTGTTACTTCTTTTTTGTATCCTGCTAATGATTTAAGATTAAGTCCATAATAAGGGTCTTCGATTTTTTTATTCTTTAGAAGACCGTTTATTACTGTTGTTGGAATTTCAACTTTATACCAATCTTCTGGGTCGAAATCAATTGTTGAAATCGTTTCACCATGTTTGGATACCTTTTTAGAAGATTGCATTTGCCATTCTTTATCTAATGATAACTTGATATTCATAATTTTATATTCTTTTTTTTTGGATAATTTTTTTTATAGTTTAGTAATTCCTTTGGGAGGAAAGGGGAATTTATAATATTTAAGGAAAAAATTTTATAGCAGTATCTAAGTATTTATTTTGGTTTCATTTATTTGTTGTGGTCGATAAACCGACATAATTCCTGACTTATCCTATCACCCCAAGCGATTTTTTCTCTGATAAAAGAAGCAATTTCTTTAAGTAATCCTGATTTTGAACTAATGTCCACTCCTTTCTTTTTCCTTCCTTTTTACCGTTCATTTCAATTAGTGAATTTTGTTTTAACTGCGTCAAAAAAAAGATTCTTATACCTTTTTTCACTTTTCCTAATATTATTTTTTTTCTTATATATCTCTTTAGCTCCTAGTATTATTTTCATTGCTCATCTATTTGGGTTTATAGTAGGGATAGTTCTTGCTTATATAGCAATTCAAGATTAATAATAATACTCTCCTCATTATTTTTTCTCTAAAAATTCTAACTTAGTTTTAAATTTTTTTTTTCAATATTGTTAAGCTAAATTGTAATTTAAAATACCAATATTAAAGTTGACAGTTTTTAAATTGTCTTTTGGTATTGCTGCTCTTTTTTTAGACGTTTACCTAAAAAATAAAAGTTATTACAAAAACTATATTTAAGGTCACAATCTATAGATTTTAAAATTTATATTATTATATGGAATATATAAAATGCAATATGGATATTTTGATGATGATAAAAAGGAGTATTTAATTACACAACCAAATACTCCTCTTCCATGGATTAATTATTTAAGTAATGGAAAATATTGTGCTATGATTTCTAATACTGGAGGAGGATATAGTTTTTATATTGATCCAAGAGATCTAAGAATTCTTCGATATAGATATAATAATTTACCAGTAGACAGACCGGGAAGATATATCTATATTAGAGATAATCATACTTCAGAATATTGGTCTCCTACATGGCAACCAGTTATGAAGAGTCTAGACAGTTATGAATGTCGACATGGGTTAGGTTATACAAAATTTTCATCATCCTATCAAGGAATTCATAGCGAAATTCTTTATTTTGTACCACTGGAAGATAATGTAGAGATTTGGTCTTTAACAGTTCAAAACACATCCTCTGAAAGAAAAGAATTAAATATCTTCTCATATGCTGAGTTTTGTCTTTGGAGTGCTATATCAGATCAAAGAGATCTTCAATATATTCAAAATGTTGCAGTTGCCAAATATAGTGAAAAAAATAAGGCTATTTTTTATCATCTATTTGATCTATCCACCTATGTCGCATTTTTTTATTCAAATGGTAATATAACTAGTTATGATTGCGATCGTGAAGCATTTATAGGAGATTATCGATCTGAAGCAAATCCTATAAGTGTTGAAAAAGGTAGATGTGGAGATTCTCAAGCTCTTGGGGGAAATCCTATTGCTGCTACATGCAATACAATTGTATTAAATCCTAATGAATCTAAAAAAATTATATTTGTTTTAGGAGTTATTAAAGAAAAATCCCAAGCAACACAAATAATTCATAAATTTGAGAAATTTGAGAATGTTGAGATTGAATTTTTAAAAATGAAGGAGGCTTGGGATAATTATCTAAAAAATCTTGTTGCAGAAACTCCAGATAAAGATTTCAATTCCATTATTAATATTTGGAATCCATATCAATGTAAAACAACTTTTGATTGGGCGCGTTATGTTTCTTTTTATGAAACAGGTATAGGAAGAGGAATAGGTTTTCGTGATAGCAATCAAGATACGCTAGCAGTTTGCCAAAACATTCCAAAGTTGGTACGTAATCGGTTGTTAGAACTAGCTAAAAACCAATTTGAAGAAGGAAAAGTATACCATATTTACTTTCCTCTGACAGGCAAGGGTGATTATCCTAATTATGTTAATCCCCTCATGAAATTCTTTGGTGATGATCATTTATGGATGATTCTTGCTGTTAGCAATTATTTAAAAGAGACAGGGGATATGTCAATTTTAGAAGAAAATGTAGATTATATTGAAGGATCCAAAGAGATTTTATATGAACACCTCAGGAAAGCAATAGAGTTCACAAATAATAACACAGGACCACATGGGTTTCCTCTAATTGGTACAGCTGATTGGAATGATACACTTCAGCTCCATGGGCCAAATAAAAATGGTGAAAGTGTTATGGTTGCTATGCAATTCCATAAAGCATTATTAGATATGAGTGAAATAGCAAAAGAATTCAATAATAAAAATAATATCGCTAAATATAACAATTTGGCTAAAAAGGTAAATGAACATATAAATAAACATGCATGGGATGGTCAATGGTATGTTCGTGCTTTTACAGATGATGGAGAAGTTATAGGGAGTCAAAATAATGAAGAAGGGAAGATTTACCTAAATACTCAATCTTGGGCTGTTTTAAGTTCAGTTGCTCCATTAGATAGGGGTTTTCAATGTATGAATTCTGTTAGAAAGTATCTTGTTACTGAATATGGTATTAAATTATTAAACCCACCATATACACGATTTTATCCTAAATTGAAAGGAATAAGCACTTTTCCCCCTGGTCTTAAAGAAAATGCTTCAATCTTTTGTCATTCTAATCCATGGGCAGAAATCGCTGAATGTGTATTAGGACGAGGTGATATCGCCTACGAATATTTTAAAAAAATTGCTCCAACTAGTAAAAATAAAATTGCAGAAATACATCAAACTGAACCGTATATCTTTTCTCAAATGATTACAGGCAATGATCATCCAAAATTCGGAGCTGCGAAAAACTCATGGCTTACAGGAACAGCATCGTGGACATTGAAAGCTGCAACAGATTGGATTCTTGGGATACGACCAGAATTTCATGGTTTAAAGATAGATCCCTGTATTCCAAAAAAATGGAATAAATTCAGGGTCATCCGAAACTTTAGGAATGCAATATATGATATACAGTTCCTAAATCCAGAACATTTATCTAAAGGAATAAAGAAGATAAAGTTAGATAATGTAATACAGGAAAATAATATCTTACCAGTTTTTAATGATGGTAAAAAACATGCTGTCGAAGTAATTATTGGATAATTAAATCGATTTACATTCCTAGAAGCTATTAAATCAGATTAATTTAATGCTTTTTTTAAAGAGATTCATACCATAAATGGATAGAATATCGAGAGCATGTTGAATATCTTGAAAAAAAACCAGAGACTTATTTTGAAGCAATTAAAGCAGCTAAAGAGAAACACAAGTTCACCCTAGGAGTGTTTTATCGGACAAAACGACCCATATATCATAAAGAATTATATGGGGATCATAATCCAATTACAAAAAGATTATCTAAGGAAACTAGATTAGAAAAGATACGTAAAATTTTAGAATCGAAATGAAAAAAAAAGGATTAAATTTTAAAATTGCTAAAGTTTTTACGCTAGAACTGCCTTCATGATGAATTCCTCAATAAGGTGGTTATATGGGGAACCATACCAA
>JAHLWJ010000284.1 GCA_019057975.1 Promethearchaeota archaeon
AATGTAATTGGGATTGATAATTTATTTAATGGAAGAATCGAAAATTTAGAGGAAATTTTAGAAAATAAATCTTTCAAGTTTATAAAAGGAGACATAAGAGATTTTAACTTTTTGCTGGAAGTATTTAAAGATATTGATATAATTTACCATGAGGCTGCATTTACAAGCGTCCCTCAATCAATATTGATGCCAGAATCTTGTAATGATGTCAATGTAAATGGTACTCTAAATATTTTAAATGCGGCTAGAAAAAATGATGTAGAAAAGATAATTTACGCTTCAAGCTCTTCTGTATATGGAGACACTCCTTCTCTCCCTAAAAAAGAAGATATGCCAAGAATACCAATATCTCCTTATGGTGTATCAAAAATGACATGTGAGGCATATATGCAAGTTTTCCATCAAGTATATGGAATGAAAACTGTTTCTTTACGCTATTTTAACGTTTTTGGTCCAAGACAAAAGGATTCTCCCTATAGTGGAGTAATAGCAATTTGGTTGGGAAGAATTATTGATAATAAAGAAATAATAATATTTGGGGATGGGGAACAGTCAAGAGATTTTACTTATGTTAAAGATGTTGTTCAAGCAAATCTATTAGCTGCGGAACATGATATATCCGGGGAAATTATAAATTTAGGAGCAGCCTCTCCAATCAAATTAAACGATTTAGCAAAACTAATGTTAAAAATTACGAATAAAGAAGAGTTGAAAATAATTCATACAGATCCAAGACCAGGAGATATTTTACACAGTTATGCAGATATTTCTAAAGCTAAAAAACTACTGGGTTTTACACCCAACTTTACTCCGGAAGAAGGACTAAAGCATTATTTTAATTGGTTTCGCAGAGAGTATAATATTGATTTAAAATTAGATACTTAAACTTAAAACTAATAAAAAAATAATATAGATTTTAATTTTTAACCTAAGACATTGAATTTGCTTAATTCGGCAGTAAACCAAAATCATTTAATGCCTTCAAAATTAATTCTTTACTTTCTTCAACTGATTGTTTATCCGTTTCTATAATTATATCTGGATTGTCTGGATCTTCGAATGGATGGTCAATACCAGTAAAATCTTTTATCTCACCTGCTCGTGCCTTCGCATACATTCCTTTTACGTCTCTTTTTTCGCATTCTTCAAGAGAACATTTTATATAGACAAGGATATAATCTTCAATTTCTTTACGAGAATAAGCTCTTATCTTGTTGTAAGGAGACACGAATGATGCAAGAACTGCAACACCATTACGAGATAATAACTTAGCAACAAATGTCACTCTCTCAATATTCATATTTCGATCTTCTTCTGTAAATCCTAAATCTCTAGTTAAACTCTTTCGAACTATATCACCGTCCAAGCGCTCAACTTTCATACCTTTCTTCTTTAGCTCATCAGCTACGACATCTGCCAGTACTGTTTTTCCAGAGCATGGAAGCCCGGTAAACCATAATGTAAATCCTTTATGTTCCATTTTATATTTTACCTCTTTTAATATTCAATTATCTTACCTTCCAAATCAAAAGGGACTTCTAATCCTAAAATATTTAGCGAACTAGGTGCTATATCTAAAATACTTCTCACTCCCAAATCTTTTCCTATTTTCTTTTTTGGATCAAAGATTATATATACCCCGTACCAGTCATGAACGGCATCATCAGGCCCAATATCATTCTCATCAAGATACATTGAATCATACCCAACTGTTCCTGCTGATCTCCAATTTAAATCATCAAAATATACCATTAAATCTGGAGCATCTCCACGAATAATCTCATATAATTCTTCTGGTTTGTACACTTTTGTATTCATAGGTTCTCCATTAGCATCTTTAATACTTTTTAACTTTTCTGCTATTTTATCTCGCATTTTTTCATAATCTTCTTCTTTAATTATACCATTAAGTTCTCTTCCTTCTAAATTCAAAAAGATTCGAGCATAATATCCTCCCCAACCCCAAGCATAAGTATTATTCCAATCTATATCTGCATCTCCAATTCTGGTTCTTGGTTGTGGCTTAGTTTTGAATTTCAATAATCCTAATTTTTCTAGCGCCATATTTACACAGATTAAACCCTTCATAGCTTTAGCTCCATGATCAGACACTATCATTACAACTGTATCTTCGTTTAATACATCTAATATTTCTCCAATTTCTTTATCCAAGTAAGAATAGTACTTTCTCATCTCCTCTTCGAATTTATTACCCTGCTCATATTTTGGGTGTTTTTTATCATAGAATTTCCAAAAAGCATGATGGAATCTATCTAAACCGATGATTACAAATTTAAAGTAATCCCATTCTTTGTTCTGTATTAGGTACTTTACAGTTTTGAAGTGAATTTCTGTCATTTCATAAATCTCATTTAATAAATCCTCTTTTTTCTCAACTCTGAAGTTTGCATCAAAAATGTATTCACCTATATTTTTTTGAATTTCTCCTTTTAGTTCTGGTGGATATGTAAATTCTGTGGTACTATCAGGAGTTATAAAACCAGAAACAAGACAACCGTTAATTTTTTGTACAGGATATGTTGGGGGTAATCCTAAGACGCAAGATTTTAACCCTTTTTCTGCAACTATATTCCATACTTTTTGCTCCTTTATGTTGTAGGAAGTTGCTATCCAAAAGTCATTATATGAACTTTCTTTTCTGTGTCTAAAACCATATAAGCCCAATGTGCCAGCTTTTTTCCCCGTAGCCATTACCATCCAAGCTGGAATTGTAATTGGAGGATCGCATGTTCTAAGTTTGCCGTAAACTCCTAAATCCATCAATTTCTTTATATTCGGGCAATTTTCCTTAAAATCTTCAAATAATGTTTTTGGAGCTGCACAATCCAAACCAATAACAACTAATTTTTTATTATTTCTTACCATAATTAGCTATTTTTTAATTTAAAATTTATACTTTCAAAGTTAAGAATAAAGGTTTTATACTACAAATGGATTTTTATATTTTAAAATTACTTCAGTTACTTCCGGACGCATTATTTCTGTGCTAGGTGGCTTTCCTGCCTGTAATGCTGCTCTTATCTCTCTACCTGCAAAATAATTTTGATTTTCAGGTGGATGTGGACAAATTTTATCATTAACAACCGCATTACATTTATTGCATTTCGAGAAAGACCTAAACTTGATTGGTTCAATACCTAGATCTGGAAAGTTATCAAAGATGTAATGAGCATCATATGGACCATAATAATCACCTACTCCTGCGTGATCTCTTCCAATAATAATGTGGTCACATCCGAAATTTTTTCTTGCAATTGCATGGAAAATTGCTTCTTTTGGACCTGCATATCTCATTTCTGTTTCGAACGTACTTAGTACAACTCTATTCTTAGGATAATATTCTTTTATTAATGCTTTATATGATTCAATAATAACCTCATCTAAGAAATCCCCTACCTTCTTCTTTCCAATAACAGGATTTATAAAAAGACCATCAACATACGTTAATCCCGCTTTTTGAACATACTCATGGCCCAAATGAGGAGGATTTCTTGTTTGAAATGCAACAACTCTATCCCAACCTTTCTCCTTAAACAAAACTCTTGTTTCAACCGGTTTTAAATCGATATCTGAAAAAATCGCTTGAGGTTCATTGATTAAGAAGATCTCACCTCCAATGAGTTTTTCCTTGTAATTATTGACACTATAAACTCCTGGATGGTTCTGATCTAATGTACCATATGTTTTTTCTGTGTATTGTTTTTTATCGTATTTATAAATCGTCTGTACATTCATGAGTGCGATAGGGATATCACTACTATTTGCAAGAATAATTTGATCATCAACTTTAATATTCTTAAGCTCTTCATCAGAGACATCTAGAGTGATTGGAAATGGCCAAGCAATATCACTCTCTAAATACATAGTATCTAATACATAATGATAATCATTTTCATTCATGAATCCCTCTAATGGGCTAAAAACCCCAAAAGAGATATTCTTTATAACTTTTAATGTCTCTGTCCTGACTTTAATTTTTTCAAAGTCATTAATTTCTCCTATAATCCTCTCTTTTTCAATTCTAGGCAATTCTCTGTTTATTAATGTTCCACCATGTGGTTTAATCATCTATTATGCAACCTCCTTTAATTTTAAATTTTTTATGAAGTCTTTCATCTCTTAATCAATATATCCTAAATCTCGTAGTCTTTGTTTAACTTTTTCTTCTTCTTCTTTAGTAAAAGCTTGCTTTGAACGTTGTTCTTCTTCTATTGAAGATAATACTTGCCGAAGTATATAGGTAACATAACTTGAAACACTTGCAAAACCTGTTCCTTTCATTCTTTCCTTAATCTTTTTAGCAAGAGGCCTGGGAATAGATACAGTCGTATATTCTACTTTATGTTCATCATTCGACATGATAAATTCTTAAAAATTTAATTATTATTCAAGAAATTAATATGAATAATTATATTTAATGTTACTTAATGTAGTATAATTATTAATATCCCAAGACGATAGATGTCAATTTAATAATATTTTTTTTCCATTAAATTACACTAATCAAAAATTTAACTTAATATTTATTTTTAATAGAAATTTACAGTTTATTTGTTAAAATCTTTGAGGAATTTATAATATTTAATAATATTGTTAATAAGTTTTATATTAATAAAAAACTAAACAATCTATTGAAACTTCAATTTCTTAATTATTTTGTTAATAATAAGAAGTAATCAATTTTAAGGTGTAAGTTTATAAAGAGATCTATCATTTTTAGTTTTCCCAATAAATTTGGCTTTACTTAAATGAGAATTCTCAATTATAAAGTTTACAAACTGATCTGGGCTGTAATTTCGATATGCTTTAATCTTCCGAAATTCTTCAGGTTTGTGAGCTCCAAAAAAGAATTCTTTAACTTTAATTCGATTTAATAATTTAATTAAGTTATGATATGTATTTTTTCTTTTCAAAAAATGATGAAATACATTTAAGGCAAGTATTACATCGAAATTTAGCTCCTTATTTTTATGGTAATTAAATATGGATTCTGTAATTACTTTAAACTTTCTATTTTCTGCATTTCTTAACTTTTTTAAAAAATACGCATGGAGCCAATTTGCTTCTACAGCATAACAATCAAATCCCTCATCCTCAAATTTATGAGAGAAATATCCAAAATTTGCCCCAACGTCAAGGAGAGTTCCTTGTGAAATAGAAAGGTTTTCTTTAATCATATCGAAGCGAGACTCTCCGTATGAAAAAGGAAATTCTTGAAGATCAGGATGGATGGGAAACTGATATAGGCTTCTATGCCGAGAATAATAACTTAGTCTTTTTTTAAAATTTATCCAATTTTTATGTCTTACAATAATTTTAATTGGAACCTCGGGAATTCCAAGCAAAATAGCCATTGAAAGGATATGATTTCCGTGTAAATTTATTAGTTGACCATTTCTACCAATAATTACAGTGATATCCTCAATAATTACAGATCTTTCTAATTTTTTGTCGTCATTAAGATTTTGTTGTTCAATTTTTGATTTGAAAACATTTTTCTTTATTTGATTATATATTAACTCAATTTCTTTAAGTCTATCATCCCTTTCTTCTTTATAATATTCGATGTCTTTCCATTTTTTTCCTTCTTTAAATTTTTGCTTAAGGGCTTGATAAACTGGTAAGTCTTCTAATAATTTTTTTGATTTCTCCCAATCACTTTTTAATATTTGAGAATTGTTATTTATTTTAGAGTCATTTTTAAGATAAAATTGTATTTTTTGAGGATTTACCCAATATATTTTGTCGAGATTTGATATGTTAGTAATATATTTCAATTGTCCTCTTAATTCAAGAATTTTTTTTCCAATTAGAAATTTAAACTTATGAAGAATATTCCATCCATATAAGGGAAATCTTCCTAAAATAGGAAGTATGTGATTCAAATCAAAAATTAAATTTCTTATTTTTAACTTAAATGTAGCAACTACCATAATAAAACAATAATATTTAATATTTCAATATAGTTAAAATTTATTCGACAAATTTCTTATAATTTTGAAATCAATATTTCATCAAAAAATAACTCTCTAAAA
>JAHLWJ010000285.1 GCA_019057975.1 Promethearchaeota archaeon
TGGAGTCGGTTGAATCTGTGGAGGTGGTGCAGGTAATGGGGACAATGTAGACGGTTCCGTTGGTGCGGGAGTTGGCTGTTGTGTAGGAACTTTAGGGACCTGTAATTTAGGTGTAAGGGAAGCGGCAGCACTAGCAGGGCGAATGGCTAATTCCACTCCTGAAAATTGTAAATCTTCAAGGATGTTTTTTGCGAATTGTCCAGCAAAATCTAACATATCATTTGATATCTCTATGATAGCTACTTTTTTCAAGTTATTATCAGAATTTATAACCTCTACTGAATCTCCATTTTTTACTCCCAATTTATCGGCATTAGATTGACAGATTATAACTTTATCTGATATTTCATTATTACCATCTACAAAAAGTTTAAGTTCTGTCATATTTACTCATTAATTTTACTCAATTTTTTAATATAATATAAGTGATATAGATTAAAATTTCTATCAATTATTGTTTACTTTATTTATTAATATTAAGCTAATATTAGTATAAGATATTTGATATAACTATAACTATAAATATAAATATATTTATACGAAAAATAATTAAAGATAAAAAAAAAAGAAGGGAGTTAGAAAAACACCTCATCTATTACAACTAGGATTTGTCTAGTCCAATTACTTAAACCGTAAACATTGTAAACACAGAGAAGACACAAAATTCTATCCATAATAAAGATATACAAAAATGGTTTTGAGCTTAAAAAATCCATTTGGGAAAGAAATTAGGATAATCTAACACTCCAGATTATTAAATATAGCATGCTACTCTTGGAGAAACTCTCTATCGTTCTCGAGCGGGATAACGGGCTGAAATCTCTTTACTATAGTAACGGAAGATTTTAACGAGTTTCCCTAATTCAGGCATCTGTCTGGATGCACCCATTAGGAAAAATCTGCCAGCAGCACTCAGAATAATAAAACCGTTATCACCACGTAAAATAACTTCAAGCATATTTGTAAATCCTAGAGTATCAATTGCATCACTACCAGACTGCATAACTACTGCGCTTAAACTAGCAAAAAGGTCAGGGTCCACATTATAACCGGGAACAGCACTAAAAGCGAGTCGGAGTCCTTCTCGAGTGATAAGTGCCAGTGAGTCCAATTCGCTGTATTCAGTAATTGATCCGAGAAACTGGCTAAGGGACTGTGCTTCATCTGGAGTTAATTCTGCCATAATGAATTAAATTTTTTTTATTCAATTAATAATAATTAAAAAATTTAGACTTAAAAAATTATATTTTAAGAATATTTGAAAATTTTAACTTCTTTAAATAAAATAAGAGAAAGCTTATTGAAAAAATTCACTTACTTACCTTCTAATTGGTGTTTAATTTGGTCTTTTAATAATTCTCGTTTGGTTTTACCTTCAACTGGCTTAGACGACTGATCAGAGCGTTTAAGAAACTCTATTGCTAAGATCTTTCCTCCCTCTGACAGTATTCGAGGGCTGTAATTCTCAGCGAAAAATATTCCCTCTGGGATCGCACCCACTTTCGAGATTTCTTTGGTAACCTGCTTTTTCCCTAAGAATTGTTGTACTTTTTCAACGACAGAATAAGCTTGATTCCCAATTATTAATAATTCTCTTTCAAAACCAGACGGCATTTTTATTTCTTCTAATTTTGACATAATCTCTTGAAAATCGATTTGAGTTTCCTCTTGCATATATGCTGTCATCGATCCTTCTCCTCTATATAAAGGGCCTGCATTTTGTGCAGCTTGAGTTTTACTTCCTGCAATATTCATTCCGTCAGCGGGTTCTGGAGCTCCAAAAACATTCCTTTCTCTCAATGGATGAACGTTTGATGGGGCAACGGGTTCACCTCTTATTTCTTTAGCAATTCCACCTTCTGTTCTTCCACCAATAAGTTGTATAAATTCAGAATCTTCATCACCTTCATCAAGAGGTATTACACTATAATGCATTCCTACTTGACCACGGATTTCTTGAGATCTCTTTGCCCCAATAAATTTAGATCTAACACTGCTTTTTATACCCTTCCAGAGATAAACTTTTCTTGTTTCATCAGCAACGAGAACATAACATTCATCAGTACTTAACACATCCTTAATTGAACCTTCTGTTGTCAGTTCGGTTGTTGTTCCATCTGGATTAATAAGAAACACTTGCGTTATTTTAATCAATCTCCTCTATTCTTTTATGAAAACTAGCTTATGGTTAAATAAATTATATTAATTTGAAATTGTTACTCAAAATATTAATTCTAAAACCTCAACTTAGTTATCATAATAACTAGTTTAATAATATAATAAATTAGAAACTAATAAATTTTTATCAAAAAACAAAAACACGTTCTGATGTCTCTTAATTTGTTATCAAAATATTTTGGATCTTTAGATGTATTAAAGAATAAATAATTTCTTTATTACACTATTAATATTGTTAATCATATCTACTGCTGTAAAACGCGTTCCTATATTCTGTTTACAATATTCACCAATGCTACCGTTAAGGAACGAGCCAGAACATGCTGATTTAAATAGATTATTATCTGTAGCCAGAAAAGCAGCACATAATCCAGCTAATACATCCCCTGTACCCCCCATTGACATTTCTGGACATCCTGTACGATTAATTTTTATTTCCTTCCCATTACTTATATAGTCATATGGTCCTTTTATGAGAAGTGTAAAATCATATTTTTTAGCTAACTTTAATACTGCCTTACTCCTTTCTTCAATCTGGTCATACGAGGGTAACTCTATGCCCGTCATAATTTTTAATTCACCTTCATGTGGGGTTAAAATAACATTCTGACCCTTTAATAATTCAAGATGATTTTTAACTAATTTTAAAGAATCAGCATCAAGCACATATGACTTACTCTCTTGGTTGAGTTTTTCTAGTAGTTTGAGTAATAATTCTTCAGTTTCTTTTTGCAATCCTAAACCTGGACCTATAACTACAGCATTAGACCATTCAATTAACTCTGAGATCTCATCAAATGAATTCATATTTAACCATTTACCGGGGCTTGTCCTTACGATCATGTTTGGAGAATATTTCCTTATAACATCTCCAACAACTTCTGGAACATAAGTTATGACCAAATCTATTCCAAAATTAATCCCTGCTAGTGAGGAATATGCAGGAGCTCCGGAATAATTTTTGGATCCTCCCATAACAAGTATTCTTCCAAATTGCCCCTTATGATTATCAACATTTCTAGTTTTTAGAGTTGGAATTACATCACCTTTTCCTACAAAAAGGGACGCCTCAGAGGGGATTCCGATTGATCTAATTACGATTTCTTTTATATAATCGCTTTCAATGTCTAATCCTTTTTTACTTCGATGAAGTGCTACAACTAAATCTGCTCTTACGGCCTTGTGAATCACCTCTCCCGTATTTGGATTCATTCCAGAAGGTACGTCTATTGATACGACCTCTATTTCGTTTTCCTCTCTTAATTTATTTATAACATCGATAGCTGTTGATACAGGTTCTCTAATTTTTCCAGACACTCCTGTTCCTAGTAAACCATCAACTATTAAGCTTAGTTTCTTATTATCTTCTCTCAATAATCTAATATTCTCAATTTCTGTAGAATCACTTATTATTATCGTCTTAACCATATAATTAATCTTGTTCCTAATCACTTCCCAATTAAACTGTGATGCATGAGTCCTTATTTTTTCTGGAGTTCCAACTAGAATTACCAATGATTTAATATTAAACGCACTTAAGTGTCTTGCAACTACAAACCCGTCTCCTCCGTTATTTCCGGTACCACAAAAAATAGCAACAGTTGACTTATCGCTAAGATTATATCTTTTCACAATTTCATCAGCAATACTATATCCAGCACATTCCATTAAATGAATTAAGGGAATTCCTAACCATTGAGCATTATTATCGGCTATAGCAACATCTTCAGCCGAAATTTTTTCAGAATTAAATCTTTCCATAACAATTAATCTTAAGATTCTGAATTAAAAAATATTATTTAATTAGATGGATTATACTGCAACAAATTAATACACTTTAATATGAAGGATTTCTAAATGGATACTCTGAAAGAAGATATTGATGAAGCAAAAAATAGACTAGAAGCTTGGTGGGACCATGAAATAATTGATCGTCCTGTTATATCTTATTATTTTCCTCGTAATGGTAGTTCAATTGCGGGATTCTTTGATATTATTTTTTTTGGTTGGAAATTAGCTAAAAATCCTGATGGAATAGAAGAAGTAATCACTGATTTTGAACGGCGGATACAAAATTTAACTTATGGCAGTGAGAGCATTCCTTCTTTTATCCCTTATTATGGTGCTGGAATTATGGCAGCAATTTTTGGTGTGATCCCAAAATTTCATACTCAAACTGTGTGGTTCAGTCGCCCTACTTCTCCAAATGATATAGTAGCTTTACTTGAAGACGTTAAGCTAAATGCCAATAATCCATGGTACTCAAGATTATTACGAATAACTGAATATGCCGCTAAACACTCTCAGAGTAATTATCAAGTCTCAATGACAGATTTAGGGGGGATATTAGACATTTTATCTTCTTTTCTTGGTCCCAAAGAGATCATACTAACAATGAAACGACGTCCTGATATTATTGACACCTGTCGAGTAATAATTTTAGAGAAAACTTTGAAGGTGTATGATGACCTTCAAAATATTATTAATAAATATAATGATGGATGCAATGCTTGGCTTAATGTCTGGAGTAGAAAACGATGGTATCCTATTCAATGTGATTTTTGTGCAATGCTCAGTCCTGCATGGTTTAAACGATTCGCCCTACCAGATATAATTGCTCAAGCGGCGCATATGGATTATTCGATATATCATTTAGACGGCCCTAATGCACTAGTACATTTGGATGATTTACTTTCTATACCAGAACTTACAGGAATACAATGGGTACCTGGGGGTGTCAGAGAACCTATGGGCCATGAGAAATGGTACCCTCTATATAAGAAAATTCAGGCAGCAGGGAAAAACATTGTTAGTACTGTAACACCTAGCCGTCTTTCCACCATGTATCGAAACTTTGATCCTAAGGGTTTATACTTACGTGCAATATTTTTTAATAATGAACTCGCTGACTTCTATTTACCACACTTCTTAGGAGGAGATGGGGGAGAAGTAATAGAAAAGAGTATGGAATGGGCGGAGAAAAGGAATTTGAACAGAATGAGTCGATCTGATTTTGAAACTTTTATCAATAAAAATAAATTCAAACTTGAAAATAGAGATCCTAAAAAATTACATCAGGAAATTAATAGGAAATTGAAAAGGAAAAAAGAGATATAACATCTTCTTAAAAACGTTTCATATAGTAATATTCATATAATTTTTTCATCCCAAGTTCTTACATTAATAATGCATATACTTTTAAATAGAAACGTTGATTCAATAATAATGAAATTTACATATAAAATTAAAAAAGTAAGTGATAAATATGGCAGATATAAAAGGTAAACCTATACTTGGTGGCATCTTATTTTTGATTGTAGGGTTTTTGCATATACTTATTCCTGCGTGGGGTATTATAATTCCTGACATTGGGGCATCGTTCTATTGGTATTGGGGGTTCTATTTTATGGGCAGTGAGGGCAATATTGAGACCGGTATTGGCCCAACTGATGCTTTGGTAACTGCTGGTAGAACTGCAATGACATTAATGATAATTTGTTTTGTAATCGTAACAATAACTCTAATCTTAGCTAAAATATTAAAAACGTTTAAGACTAAAAAAAATCTTACTATATTTGGGATTGTCTGGTTGATAACAGGTATTTTATTGTTAATTGCTCCATCGATATACTTAACAGAAGTAAGTGACATTATATTTGATGAATATTCATGGGGTATAGGGATAATTTTCTCATATAGTCTCGCATTTGTACCTCTTTTAGGAGGGATTACTGTTCTCTATTATCAGATGAAAGGAGAAAAAGTTGGAACTTAAATTTATATAAATGTACCTCTAAGAAGAGAAGAGATAATTTTTTTTATCTCTTTTTATTTTTATTTATCAATCTTATGTTTAGCTTAAG
>JAHLWJ010000286.1 GCA_019057975.1 Promethearchaeota archaeon
GCAATGACAAACTAAAGTGACAGGGATGGTCACAAATTAGTTACAAAAGGGGAAAACTTGAAAAGTGACCGAAAAGGGTGGGTGGTGAAATACTTTGTAACAAAGAGATTGCTGGTGCGCCTGGCAGGACTCGAACCCGCGGCCCGCGGTTTAGGAAACCCATGACCCACCATTCTGATAGTCCTATCGAATGGGCGAATCCTTGATCCAGACTAACTTATAGCTTTTTTGTATTCTCCCCGATTTATGTCAATTTGCCTCAATTTGTACCCATTATAGTCACAATATAGTCACAAATTTCAAATCATACCTTCTAAGTACTCTCATATATGTCTAAAGCATTTTCTTTATTACTTTTATACTTTTTAACTATGGAATTTTCTTCGGCTTTTTCTATGGAATTTATTCTAACTTTGAGGCTTTTTCTAAAGATTTGTCTACCTCACTTATATGGGATATTATTTCTTCTCTAACTACCTTTTTTCTCTGTATTCGGACCAATAAAAGAAGATAATTCCTACTAGCATACCTGCAATAAACCCACCGATTCTCACTCTAGACCATGGATTATCCTTGAGGAACAACCTGATACGTTTTTTCTGTTAAGAATAACTTGTTTTTTAGTCTCTCTTGCCACTGAATTTCCTCATAAGATAAATAATATCAAGATCTACTAATTAGAAGTGAGGGATAGCTCTTTAGATTAAAGCATTCTTTTTGTCCCGAGAAGTCAGGAAGCTAGGGTGAATCTTATCATCTTAAAGGAATTATAATAGTTTCCTTGTACCTTGTCAACTATTTCAAAATTTTTTTACCGTGCCACACTTGACAAAAAAATTTTTTATGTTAATATAAAATATGGAACGGTAATTAAACGTTAAAGATAAATAGGAGGTTGTTATGAGATATATTGTTGATATTAATAAGGGACATTCGGATAAAATTAATGAATTAATAGAAAGGAAACGCTATGAAAGCGTCTCACGATTTATATCGGCAGCGATAGAAAATCAGTTATACTTAGAAAAAGCTGATATAAACACTAAATCACAATTATCACACAACAAAATAACAGTAAAAGAAAAACAGCATGGCAAAAATAGATTTCCGCAGGATAATGTAGAAATTAATATTCCATTAGAAAATTCCCGACCAGAAACTGTAGATATGCCAAAATTTAAAGATATTCTTTTATTCCCAAATGGTAAAATAGAAGATTGTTGGTTGTGGGGGCAAATAAATAGAATCTTTCCTATAAAATTAGGTTTAAGATTACTGCTGTCAAAACTAGAATATAATTCATGGACTGATTTAGAAGAATTTAGAGATTATACAGCATTAATAGCTTGTAAATACAGGCAGATGATAGACAATGCGGAAAATTACGGAGGTTTAAGTGCAAGAGAAATTGCTGCGGGTTTACCGTTATACTATACAAATAATATTGATAAGCTTAAAGTTGAAAATAGTATGAATAGATATAAAAATCAGTTTTTAGCGTATGTAAGGGTCAATGATGGGAAATTGGATGGAGCGCTAAATCAACTCAAGTTTACAAACATTAAAAAGGAAACAAAAGGAAACGAAGAAAAATATTTGATTGGAATTACTGGACAGGGTGTCAAATTTGCAAAATTATTCAATCCGTTAATTGATAAACAGGACCTAAGCAAGACCTTGAGTGACGAAGAAAAATCTTTTTACATTAATCATATTAGAGAAAATCATAAGGGCGAATATAGAGCAACATTATGGCTCCTGAGAAAGCTAAAAAATGGTTTTTCGACTAGAGCTAAAATTAATGAAGAATTGAAAAGAGATTACAATTATATATGGAGGTTTAAAGATCAAGTTATAAACACACAAAGATCTGGTCTTACGGCAAGAATGACTGAACTGGGACTCATTGACAAAATAAAAAAAGGCGTAAAAGTTACATATTTAATAAGTGAGTATGGTCAAGAAGTTCTTAAGAATGAATAAAAAGGAGTTGAACTATGAATAATTCTACAGTAAAAAAGTTATGTATGGACTTAATGTATGCTGATACAGAAGAACGAGTGGTTGAGATACTTAAAAAAGCTAATTTATGGAACTGCCCTAAAGCTTGGAGATACTATGGGGATAGAGAAATGAATTGGAGTTCAGCAGGGAATCAATCAAGTGAAGCAGAATTCGCATTAGTAGAAAAACTCATTAATGCAATAGATGCTAAATTAATGAATAAATGTTTTATACGCGGAATTGAACCAGAAAGTAAGGAGGCTCCACAATCTATCACTGAAGCAGTAGCTATGTTCTTTGATGATAATTCTAATGGAAGAACAGCGGGATTAGTCAGGGAGTGGTCAGATGCTAAAAGAAGAGAAGTGGCTAGAGGAATTACGTTAACCTGTACTGGAAATAAACCAGAAAAGGGATATCCATGTTTAACTATTGCAGATAATGGAGAAGGACAAACACCTGGAAGGTTCCCCAAAACCTTGCTCTCACTTGAAGAAAGTATCAAAAATAAAATACCTTTCGTTCATGGTAGATTTGATATGGGAGGGACAGGAGCATTCAGATTTTGCGGAAACAAAAATTTGCAACTTGTTATTTCAAAAAGAAATCCTGTATTAGTAGAAGACAGTAATGATAAAAAAGATATCATGTGGGGATTTAGTATTGTTAGAAGAAATTTTCCTAATGAAGAACGTCCAAATTCTATTTATGAGTATCTTGCTCCCGAAGGTTGTGAAAATAATCCTTCTAAGGGAGAAGTATTAGGTTTTGAATCTGAAAGGTTACCGATTTTTCCCGAAGGTCAAAAACCTTATTCTAGAAATTCTTCTTGGGGGACATTGATAAAACTTTATGAATATAAAACCAATAATAGAACGCATATGTTTATGCGTGATGGTTTGCAGTACAGACTTGATGTATTGTTGCCAAGACCAGCATTGCCAATAAGATTACATGAGTGTAGAAAATATTCCGGGAAAAAAGGAAGTTTTGAAACAACATTATCTGGGATTTATGTTCGCCTCGAAGATGATAAAGCTAAAAATGTAGAACAAGGATTTCCTTATACCGGAAACTTAAATGTATTAGGAGAAAAATTGAAATTTAGAATTTATGCAATAAAACAGGGTGCTTGGCAAACATATCGTAAAGCGGATGAAGGAATTATATTTTTTTATAGAAGTCAGACCCAGGGGAAAATATCGCACGATTTTTTTAGGAGAACACAAGTTGCACTAAGTCCTATACGCCATTCGATTTTCATGATGATTAATTGTAGTAATTTAAGTAATCTTGGATTCGAAGAATTTTTTATGAATAGCCGTGATCGAATAAATAAGGGAAGTGATTTATATAAAGAAATAGAAAAAGAGCTCGAAGCACTTCTTAAAACCCATCGAGGACTTAGGGACTTAAAAGGAAAAAGGTTAAGGGAAGAAAAAGAAAGGAAACTAAAAGATGATAAGCCGTTGGAAAAAATATTAGATCCGATATTAAAAAAATCGCCAGTGTTAAATAAGTTATTTTTAGAGGGAGAACGCTTGTCGAATCCTTTTAAAATGAAAGATGTAAGCGAAAAAGATGAAGAGTTTAAAGGGGAAAGATATCCTACTTACTTCAAGTTCAAAGATTTGGACTATGGAAAAACGTTGGATAGAGAGTTTCATATAAACCGTAGTATGCGTTGTCGGATAACTTTTGAAACTGATGCTGCAAATGACTATTTCGATCGTGATATAGATTCAGGAGAGTTTCATTTGTATGTAATAAATGAAAATGGAGAGAAAAAAGAATATCAAGGTAGTTATACGCCCAATTTAGCGAATGGAATATGTACACTAAATATAACTCTCCCAGATACAGTACAAAAAGGAGATGAAATCAATTTTATATCTCGGGTTTTTGATCCAACTCGATTAAATAGTGATGAATTTATAAACCAATTTAAACTAGCTGTAAAAACATCTTTAAAGCCAAGCGAATATAAAGGCAAAAGAAGAAAACCCAAATCAAATGATAATGGCAATAAAAGGGAAACACCTTCGGGTATCCAGTTGCCTGAAGTTAGACGTATATATGAAGCTGGTTGGAATGCAAAAGAACCACCATTCAATCAATATACTGCACTGAGAGCTGAATTAATAGACACGAGCGAACACAAAGGAAAAACTATCTACGAATATGTCTTTTATATAAATATGGATAATCGTTATTTGCTTTCTGAAATAAAGGGAAGTTCAGGTGATTCAGATATAATTAAAGAAAGATTTCGAACAGGAATGGTTTTATTGGGTATGGGATTAATTCGTCAAAGTATAGAAGATAACAAGCAAGCAGAAATAGAAGATAAAATAGAGGAATTTACAACAGCTACTGCGCCTATATTAATACCTATGATTGATGGGTTAGGTAGTGGGTTAGAAATTGAAAAAGATTAATTAAGCAAAATTTGATGATTTATGGAACAAAACGACTTCCTTACTGCTGTGAATTTCCTCGTTTTTTTTAGCATACCATTTTCTATTGGGTACTTTACGCCATAATCTTCCATCAGTGATATTATTTGGATTTACAATATTAACTTCTTTAAAACCAGATTGTTTCATTGTTGCTAAATATTTGGGTAATTGCCATAATGGATTTGAAAAAGAAATAAGTTGAACTACTAAAGTATCTTTATTGCATATTTTTGAGAGGGATTTAAAAATATTTTGTATATTATCAAAATAGTCTTTTAGGTTTTTCTGGTGGCGACTCCCAAGTGTGTAAGAAGATTCTCCCATACTATCTTTGCAATTAGCTATCCAAAAAGGAGCCGGTGTTTCTTTTCTGCTCTTAATTTGCCATCTATGATATATTATGTGAACTCCAGGATATGGGGGGGAAGTAATAATTAACTTGGGAGGCAAAAAAGATTTTATGTTATCATCATATTCTAAATTCGCCGAAGATCGATTAAAACAAAATGATTTTATTTTTTTATGAATAATCAATTCATTTGATTCTATTAAATTAGAATATTTGCTTGCTTGAGATGTAATAAAAATCGAATTATCTATTAGTTTTTTTCGAAATTCTCTCGCTGAAGGAATTGTTTTTTTAGTATCAAGCGCCCATTGAGATGTCTTTAAAATAATACACCTAACCAATTTTTCTTTTCTTTCATTTTTTATATATTTTACACTGTTTAAAGCAATTTCGATTAACTTTCTAATAGGCCAGATTCTTCGGGTATTCAAATTTTTTAAATATCCTTCTTTTATCCATTTTTGAGGGCGAATATGAGAAGTATGGCAATTCATTTTAGATGTAATTTTTATAAACCAATTTCGCACATCTTGAAGTTCATTTTCTTCGCAAACAGTTGTTTTTACTGTAGAAATAAATGTTGCTAGAGAACTAACGTCCAATCCTATTGAATGTCGGGATAAACTCTTGGCTTCAACTAAAGCAGTTCCACTTCCCATAAAAGGATCAAGGATGGTATCCCCTGGCTTTGTAAATTTTTTGATTACTTCTCTCGCGAATAAAGGTGAGAACATTGCTGGATATTTATAATATTGATGTGTATGACCTGTTATTTGTTGTTTTGTATTTATTGCATTTAAAAGTTCTTCTTTATTTATATTTTCTGATAGAATAGTGTTCATTTTAAATTATTTTCATGTTTTTTGATAGTTTTTTCTAAATTATTTTTTATTAAATTATATACATAGTCTTGTATAGTTGTGTCTTGATGCGCACAGTAGGTCATTAGAAACAATATCTTTACTCTTTGCCGGAATTAATCTTGGTGTATATTCAATTTTCAAAGACAGTTTTGGCTTCTTTGTTCTTAACGGAAATTTTTTCCGTTAAATTTCCGTTAAATTTCCGTTAAGATATCTCGTAATACGTAGTTTTCTTACTTTTCCCTTTCTGAATTACTACATTTTTATCTACAAGCTCTGTTAAATCATTTCTTGCCATCCTGTCCGTTATCCCAAACAAATCAGCATATTTCTTGCTCGTAATTTTTTTATGCTCCTTGA
>JAHLWJ010000040.1 GCA_019057975.1 Promethearchaeota archaeon
AGAATGGTTTGTATTTATGAAGAAAAAGAGAGTTGTTATAATAGGGGCATTAGGAATGGAATTATTATTACATACATAAATTAATAGTTAAAAAGAAAGTTAAAACGAAAATATTTTTATTTCTTCTTAAAATCAGGTAAAATTTTAGAAATTTCTTCAAAAATAAATTGATTTTCAGTAGCATTACGAGCTGTTGTAGTAATTATAAAAATATGTGTGCCAGAAGCATCCTTAATATACACCCTAATCTGATTATTATTTTCCAATTCCAATAAATTTCTATTAATCTTTCTAGTTTTGCCAATTGGTTGAATACTACTTACATATTCACAATTTTGAATTTTGATTACTTCAATAATGACTTGTTTAGTTTTAGAATGTTTCCAATTACCCTTCTTCTTCAAATTTGGTTTAATATTTGCAACTGCTGGCTTAAACTTTAAAGAAGGAATTATAGTAAAATCTTGTTTATTCAACCAGTTTAATAAATCTATAATGTATGAATTAAAAAAATTTGGTGTACCAGTCATATTTTTCGAACCTATTCCTTCTAAAGTAAGAAATTCTAAATTCCTTTCATCAATATAAGAGCATTTTGAACATTTATTAAGAAAAATATTCCAGTCTTCAATTATAGAACTTGGAACTTTATCATTTTCAAATTTGAAAATTAAATCGATATCGTTATCGTTTGATATGATATCACAATTTGAATTTCTATGTATTTTTAGAAAATTTGATAAAAATTTTTTAAACCAAGAACTACAATATATTGAGGACCTAAAGCGATATGGATTAAATTCCATTGATAACAAAATTAAATCATAGGTTATATTGAAATTAATTATCCTTTTATTAAGATTATTTTCTAATTCTTCGATTTTATTACATAAGTCATATAATACGGGAAAAATAACCTCTGAATAATGTTTACTAGTGATATTATCACTTATTGCTAAGAATATTGGATCTATAAAACAATTTAACATAAATTTTCACTATATTTCATTTCTTCTTTTATCAATTGCAGCTTTTAACATTTTAGTATAATCCGTGTCATCAAAAAAACCAATTGGCCAATTTTCAATTTCACCATATTTATTTAAAGAAATTTTTTTAATCTTAGATCCCTCAAATCCTTTCTTCTTATGATATTTAGGAGGGTCAACAAAAACAATAGAAATCATATCTTTGAGGATATTCTTTTGGTCTTGAGCGATTCTCAAGCAAATCCTATTTATTAAATATTCACTATGAGTTTCAACGATAAAACGTTTGCCTGAAAGCATCATACATAATAGAAAATCTGCTAAATTTGACTGCATTTTTGGATGAAGATGAATTTCAGGCTGTTCTAAAATTAGAGTATTTCCTTTTTTCATTCTCAGACTTTCGATATAAACTGGCAAAATTTGACTTATACCAAAACCTACATCTTGAAGAGAGACATTAGAATCTTTTTTTAGCAAGTTGACCATTATTTGAAATAAAATTTTTTCGACTAACTCTGGATTTATATCAGGTAACCCAAGAATTTCAAACCACTTTGATAACCCTTTTTGGAGTGTTAAATCTTCACACTCGAAATCACTAAATAATATTTGGTTATTTTTAATTTCAAAAATTTTAAAAGCCGGGATTTCAGAATCCGCTTGCAATGTTAAGATTTGAGGAGCATTTTGTCCTTTATTTCCAATATTTAATTTCCTAATGTCAAAGAATTGATAATATCTATGAGGTTCATCTCTCAATGGTCCAATATAATGAATATTAGTAAAAAAATTTAAAATGAATATAAGATCTTTAAAATTTAAAATCGCATAATTTGCTTGTATATCTTCCTTTTCTGAAACATCCCTTAATTTATAAAATAGAAACTTTGAATTTTTATCTATAAATTTTTTAATGGATTTCAATTTTTTATTTTCTCCACCATACTTCTTGAAAATATTTTCTATTTGTATAATCAGATCTTTAACGGGAAGAATTAGTCTTTCGGGAATAAATCCATTAAATTTTACATGGAGATTTTCAATAGTATAATTATCAATGTATATTTGATCTAGCCCCTCTTCTTCTTCAAGAGAAATTATGAATTCAAAAGGAGAATGTAAAAGAAAATCATTAAAACTCATCCTTGCTATCAAACAAGAATAATTTAGAATTCTATTATTACTATCAAAATTAGCATATACTTTTAATTCATAATCCTTTCCTTCTATGATAAATTCTTTGATAAATGCTTCTAAAACTGATGCTTCAGAGATATTTACAAATGTTACTAAAAATTTAATATCTTGAAATTTAAAATTGAAATGTAATTCTTTTTCTTCTGTATATTTATTTAAAACATTGAAATAATCACTAAGGTGACATTTTTCTCCTTCAAATAATATAGTTGTTTCATATTTGGTATCTTCATATTTAAAGGAATCAGGTAATAGAATAAATGGATATTTAGAAACTTCTTTAACATGACTTATACTTTGGGATAATAATAATAGACTTTGAATTAATGAGCTCTTTCCACTATTATTTACACCACATATTATAGTTAGAGGTTTTATATTGATATGTTCGGTGTCATTAAATGATTTGAAATTTTTTAAGCTAAAATTTAAATCAAGAGAATTTTCTATTTTTTCAATAAAATCTTCCACCATAAGATATTTCACCCAATTTTTGATAGTATGCTTTCAAATTACATTTATAATGATTTAATAATTAATTGTATTATAAATTCTATATAAATAGAATCTTTAATTCCTTATTGTCTTAAGTTTTTTATATAATTAATTCTATTTAAAGATATCAATTTTTGATGTGTGGAAAAAGATGAGATTAAAATTGAACTACATGAATGGGTTGTCATTCCCTTAGTATAAAAAATCCCAAATTAATTATTATAATAATTTAAAAAACACTATTAGAATGGTTTGTATTTATGAAGAAAAAGACTTTTTCTAGTTTTTATATTATTTAGTTGCCATTCTATTGATTTATTAATTGACATAATATAGTATATCTCTAACAATATGACTTTTTTAGTCATATAAAAAAAATTATATAAAAATTAATTATTTTTATAATAACAAATTAAAATAAAATGTAATTTAGAGTTAATTATAAAATTGAAAAGAAGAAGAAGATGAACTTTACGATAAAAAAAATTAAGCTGATAATAAATGACACGATCAATTTGTTTTTAACTAAGGACTTAAAATTGTTTGAAATTGATTCAAATGAAAGAACTATTTCACAAAATTTTGCTGCATATCTAAAGTTTAAGTTCTCTGAATGGGAAATTGATTGCGAATATAATCGAGATATGAATAAAATAAAGAAATTAGAAAAGAATGGAAAAAATGTAAAGATATATCCTGATATCATTATTCATCAAAGAGTAACAAAGAAAAATTTATTAGTAATTGAGATAAAAAAAACACCCCCCTATTCATTATCAGATCAAGAAGTAAAGGATGACATAGAAAGATTAAAGAAAATGACTACTGTTAAGAAATATAAGTATCAATATGGGTTATTTATTCTTTTTTTTGTTAAGGAACATATTGCTAAAAAACCAATTCTTATGTATTATCAAAATGGAGAAGAAATTTAATAATAGTAATAATATATCATATAGCAAACCTAATTAAGATATTTTTATAATTTAATCCATTGCTTTTTTGGTTGGACTCATAATATTTTTATTATACTTATTTAATTTAATTTTCCAAAATTCCTTATTTATTTTTATAAGTTCTCTAGCAAATTTATCAGGAAATAAACTAACGGAGACACCGTTATTCTGTAAATATAATATTCCTTTACCAGTAATGTCCGGATTAGGATCTACTAACCCAATAATTACGTTATTAATCCCACATTCTTTTATATGCTCTGCACATGGTGTTTTTGTTGATGTTCGCACTGTACACGGCTCTAAAGTAGTTATTAATGTTGTGTTCGTAAAATCAAAACTTTTTGAATCCATTTTTCTCTTGAGTAAAGTATATTCAGCATGTTCTCCTGACTTAATTTCACCTCTAAATGCGGACACTATTATTTTATTGTCTCTTATAAGAATAGCTGATACTTTAGGGCGTACATTACCATCCTCTGAGACACATTTATTTGCTAATTCTATAGCTTTTTCATAAAATTCTTCATTAACGATTTTATTTGGTTCAGTCGCGCGGTTTTTAAAATATTTTAAAATTTCTTTTTCGATAATATTAGAGGTAAATTCTTGAATTTCTAATTTTTCAAATTCTTTTGGTAATACTATTGTTTGTAATGGATAAATAAAACCAAAATCAACAACTCTTCCATCCTCATCAAAATCTAAGGGTTCAAAAAAAGAATGTTGAATTATTTGATCATTTTGGTGGTCAGTGAATTCTCTATCAATTCTTTCCATATCACTGGAGTATGCCTTTAGGTTTAAGCTACCAAATTCTACCTCATCTCCATAAAAACCTTTAAAAAACTGTAAGTCATAAGAATCTATGAATTCATCATATCTCACTTCAACTAATTTAATGTTTAGGTAAATTAAGTCATTCCTAAAAGCGGGAAATAATTGCCGATACTTTTGATTCTCCTCAGAATCTAAAATCTCCCTAAATTTATGTACAAATTTTAACAACCAGATTTCTTTTTTATACATTATAACAAAATTAATTAATATTCAGTTTAAATAATTTAGATAAAAAAATAATGTTGGGATTTTTATTTTTTTGATAAAAGTTTTGGTTTAGGAAATGATTTATTTATTTTCATTGTTGCTTTCTGACTACTCAATACTACCCCCAGTTCATCTGTAATATCTTCATTAGATAACCCGTTTCCTGCAAAAGCAAGAAGATTAAAACTTGTTATCAATAAAAGATCCCTATCAAGTGTTAAAAATTTTGCATGAGATTTTGAAGGTTCTTTTGAAATTTCAATCTTATTACCTGTTTCTAATTTTAATTTTTCTATAGTTTTTTGAATATTAAATAGTTCAGTTTCGGGAATAGATTTTATATCATCTCTGCCCCATCTTACTTGTATTGAAACTCCTCTTTTTAAAGTATTATTAATCGCAGTTATGATCACTGAACTTACTGCTTGTCTATTAATTCTATCAGTTCCAATTCGAATATTATGTTTTGCTTGAGCTAATGATGCCCTTAATAATTTTCGATGTTCTAAATTTTCTATTAAAACTGCTGTATCGAATTTCCGGACTTTTCTCAATATCTTTTTTTCGTTTTCAAATAGATTTTTAAAATTTATAAGCTCCTGCTTATTATTCGGTTGATCAATCAAGACACGGCATTTATCCTTTAGTTCAGTTATTATCTCTTGAAGTTCTGTTAATGTATTTTCCTTTTCAATAATTGAATTATCTTTTATTAATATTATATCAGTTATTTCCTTAATCCAAGATATCGCTTTTTTATGTTCAATGTTATCTAAAGCATACTCTAAAATTTCACCAATTATAGACCCATGATTTAATTCACAAATGGTTTCTTTGGGACTTCTCTCAGTGAACTGATAGCTAAATAAATTACAACTTGTAATCCAGGCATAATAATTATCAATTATTAAAAATTTGCTATGGAATTGTTCTCTACTTTTGATAAAAGCTACATTTTCATTTTTAAAAATAGGAAATTTTTCTTTTAATTCCTCAACCTCATTTCCAAGAAGTCCCCAAAGGAAGATTACTTTGACATTCTTTGAATTTAATTTTTCGATTAATGGTATAATTTTAGTAATACTTATTTCATTAACAAATGCTGAACCGATTATTACTAATTCTTTCGCTTTGCTGAATATATTATCCAACATTTCTAAAATTACTTGTCCTTCATTAATTTCAACATTAAAATATCCAACATTTACGCCTAAATCCATCATCAGAGGGATTAAATAATTTAAGGCTTCATTTTCTAAATCTTTAAATATTTTCTGGAATCTTCTTTTCTTTTGTATTTTTCCTAAAGGTCTGCTAATAGTATCTCCAATATCTTGATTAATATCATTCCATTTTTTTAATAAGGTTTGCCAATGATACTGAGATAAGTAAGATTCGTCTGCAGGAGAGAGATCATTAATAGTGTAAGAATCTATTTTTGTAAGTGATTTTGTCCAGAATTCAATGACTGATATAGGAATTGAACTGGAATAAGGGATATAATATTCGATATCTTTAATCGTTCTTAGTTTCATTGGGATAAACATCATTCTACTATTAGCTGGTTTTAAATCATAAACCCTATTCACACGTTCAAATATATCACCTTCATTAATATAAGTACGAAGTACCATTTTTGCTGTTTTGACCAGAGTGTGTATAGATAAGTTCTGAATAGTAATATAATTTCGGCTGTTGAGTTGATGTTGTACAGTGGATTCCATCCACTTTCCTTTTAAACTTGGTGGGACTTTTAAATAATCTCTTATATCATTTAACATCATGATTTGACCTGTAATTGTCTCTTGTACCCAATTCAGAGTTATAATTTCAGGATATTCATCTTCTAGATATTCATTTAAGCGCCCACGATCAATGAAGTCTTCAATTTCGGGAGATATATAAATTTGAGATTTTTCTAAGTCAACAAATACATATTCTTTATACATTAAATCAACAATAGCCTCTTGAACTAATCTTTTATCAATATTAAATGCATTAACTATTGTTTCTAAATTATTCTCTTTAACAACCAATTCTAATATAAAAGGCTGGAGGGGATTTACTTTTTTTTTCCCTCTTATTTGAACCTTTCCTTCGTAAATTATAATTGGAAGTGCTATATACTTTGGTCTCACTATAATCCCTCCAAAAGATCAGATTTAATTATTTTTCCCTTCTCCTTTACGAATTCAAATACTTTATTTATTGCTTGACATTCTTCTGTATCTTTAAATTGTAAAAATTGAGCTGAACAACCAATAATTACCATTCTTTTTCTTACTCTTGAAAACATAACATTTAGTCGCTCTTCTTCAATTAGAAATCCTAAAGCTCCTTTAATATCCTTTTTTTTATTGTTTCTTACTAAAGATATTATAACAATATCAGCCTGTTTTCCTTGATAGGAATCTACCGTGTGACAATTATAAGATAATTCTTGTACATTTAAGGTTTGACTTAGACTCTTATTGAAATTTCTAACCAAGTTTTCCCTCTGAGCCGAGTATGGTGTTAAAAAGACTATATCTGAATAATTATGTGATTTATACTTGAAATTATATTCAAGATTTTTAACTAATTTTATGATTAAATTTATTTCACCCATATTAAGACTACTCCCTTCAGCTGCTTTTTGATCTCTATATAAATTATTAATAGATACATGCGGAGTATCAATCCAAATTAATTGATTTGATTTGAGAAAATCTGGAGATTTAAAGGGGTCTCCTTCAATGGGAGCTTTTTTTTTATTGGTAAATTTTGTTTCATAAAATAATGTAGATACCATTTCTGAAATTAACGGAGGGAGTCTATATTGGTCTTCTAAAAGAGAGCAAGGATTATATTCATGTTCGCTATATTGAGCCTTTACTGTCTTAAAATTTTCAAAAAGAGTTTTAAATAGCTTTATATTTTTCAAACATTTATTTCTGTTATCTAGAAATAAGTCATCTTCTTTTTCCTCTTCTCTCTGATCCTCATCGAGTATGTCACTTACAGTAATTTCCATTTCTTTATATTTATATGGAGGTAATTGTTTCTGATCTCCGATTAAAAGCCATCGATGACCTAAATTCATTGGAAGTATTAATTCAATAGGATAAGATTTTGCGGCTTCTTCTAAAATAACCCAATCAAAAGGAGGTGCATTTTGTTTGAGCCAATCAATAGCAGATGAGGTTGAAGTAGCAAAAACAATATTAGCAACTTTTAAAACCTCATCTGTCCAGCGAAGTGAAGGATTTTCGGAGTTCTCTCTTATTAAATTTCTCCATTTATTATCAAGATCTATAGATATAGATTTGATTCTATTTGTATCATTTTCTGCCTCTTCAAGTATTTCTTTTGTTTTTCTCTCTTTAGTAAATTTTAAGATAAAATCGGTTTCAATGTATTCTTGTTCTTTCTCTGAACTGATTGTCCTTATAACAATGGGTTTCGGATCTAATTTTTCTGGAATTTTCTCCACAACAGCCTCAACAAGATGATCTAATGGATGATGATCTTTAGATGATATTAAGATTCTTGAATAGGGATTGTGTTTAAGAATTTTAGCCACGACTGTTGAAGCAACCCAAGTTTTTCCTGTTCCGGGTGGTCCTTGGACAAGATATAAAGGGATTGTGTTTAAGATTTGGGATACACTTTTGTTTTTAATCTGGAAATCTAGTCCTAAGTAGAAGGTACTATACCAAGGATTTAAAATTGCGGAAAGTAGGAGATCATTATCTTTAACATAATTAATTGCTTGGTTTTTCCTTCTATAAAGTTTAAAAGACATACTCATATTAAACGGTCTAATTACTCCTTCTTGAAGTAAGTCTTTATTCTTCTTTTTTATAGGACGTTCTACTTGTATCTTCAATTCCTTTTTGTTTATTGATCTAATTGACCATTGACTATAATTATCCCAATAAGAAGATGGCGAATTTGAAGCAGATAATTCAATAAGACCTTTATTTTTATTTTTAAACTCAGTAATTATATCTAATACCTTTCTTTTATGATCTCCTACCATTTCTTTATCAAAATCTAAACTGATTTCCAACTCTGCTTGTTCTTTCTCATTTGCGGGATTTCTTTTATAATTTTTTGTTCTAAATGAGATAATTTTTTCACCATCCAGAACATTTTCAGCTCTTAACATAATTTGTAAATCTTCTACAAATTGTTCTTCCTCATTTCTTGTTTTTTTTAGCTTTTTTAACTCAATTTGTGCTAAATTCCACATTGTTCTCCATTGAGATTGAGGTTCTCGCGTCTCTCTCTTATAAATATAACGAAACCCACTTTTGAAAATTCCTATTGGCCTTTTATCCTTTATATATGCAAAGATTTTTCTTGCTTCTATTGGATAAATATCATCAATGCTCATAACTTCTTGGTTTAATGTTCCTGCTCTTACATTTTTGGCGGGATTTAAGGAAAAGGGAATATTACTTTGAGTTAGAACAATTAAAGGCAATTTTTCATATCCCGTAGCAAATACCTTAGCGTTAGTGAAATTATATGAAAGCCATAAGTTAGGATTATTACGGATTTCTTGGGGTGAAGTGGAAGTTTTGAGTGCAACCTTTTGTAAAAAACGAGAATCAGTTTCATTATACCAATTAACTAGTGGTCTTTCTGTGAAAATATTTTTGGTTTCTTCGAACTCTTCTAAAATGTCATTTATAGTACCTAATATGTCATTAATTGTTTTTGGTCTATCCTTAGGATTCTGGGAAATGCATTTTATTATCAAATCAGATTCAGCTTTATTTAAAAATGAAGTAGAAGAAGAAAGAAACTCAACTATTTCACTATATACTGATGTCCATTCGCTCAAGCTTGCTAATGAAGATTTTGGAAATTTATTATAAAAAATATAACACATTACCATCCCTAAAGAAAATATATCTCCAGTAAAAGGATTGGCATGAGATATGTGATCTTTTTTCAGTAGAAATGAATCAGGCGCTTGATAAAGTGAATACTCTTTCTCTTCTTTTAATACTTTCTTTGGAATAAAGTTGAGATTATGTAGATATAGACTCCATGTAAAACCCCCAATTTTAAAAATATTCTCATCAGATTCATCAGAAAAGAATACAACGCCGGGATGAATATTACGATGCAATAATTTCGCAATGTGTAAACATCTTATACCATCTAATAGAGATTTAAATAATGTCCAAATTTCCTTACGTGATTTAGCAGTAGTATCTTGTAAAAACCATAATCCATCTGGTTCATTCATCCATTCTTCTAATGATTTCCCATATCTGGTACTTACGATATAAAGTTCCTCTGAATCATAATCCACGAATGCATCTACCAAATGTAATAAGAAATGTCCCCCGCTTATGCTCATTGCTTTTCTGACTAATCTAATCTCGCGTTCCCATAAAGTAATAGCTAATCTTCTTGCTTCCTGTTTTTCAGGAAGTTTAAATGCTTTTATCCTGACAGATTGATTATAGAAATTATCTATTCCATAATACTCTTCTATATTTTCAGATTTTAACGAAGAATAATTTGAATGAATATCTTCAATGATAGAATATCTTTTAGTGGTATTTGTCATTTTTGGCACTTCCTATTATGTAATAATAATATCGTTCTTTAGTATAAAAATATATTTCTGAACCAATTCTGAATATTAAGAATATGTTTAGTTTAAATTAACTTATGAATTAATTAAAAAACTTAATAGAGCAAAGTTTTATTTCTATTTCTATCAGTTTTAAATAAATAATCAGCTTGTTAGTTTTGAAAAAGGCAATGAGTAATAATAATATTTTCTTAAAATATCAGAAAGAATCAGATTATGCTTCTGTAAATATTTAAAGAAATCAAATTTCTTTTTTGATTTATGTGCTAATTTATTACGTATTAAATTAAGCTCATTAAAATTTTCCTCAAATTCATTTGAATCGTTAAAATGCTTGAATTCTAATTTAAATATCTGTTCCCAGTTAATATGGTATGTAATGATTTTTGAGATTGAGCTAAAATATGAGTAAGACAATAATTCCTCTAATCTGTGATTACTAATCAAGCTATTAAATTCATTTTCTATTGTTAAATCCGATTTACTAAAATATTTTCGCCCATTTGAGAAGTAAATTCCTTTAATACTACCTTTGACAGCTTGGGGGATTTGCTCATCCCAAATTTTTTCCAATTTTACATGTTTTTTTAATTGAGTAATTATATAATTTTTGAATTCAGATTCAAAAAAATTTAAGTTATATTTTTGGAGTTCATTAAAAATTAAGTTAGAAATAGAAATCCTTCCAAAGGGTTCTGGAAATATATTGAACAAGATTAAATTAGTATTTAAAATTTGGGATAAAATTGTTCTAGCATTTTTCTTAATCTCTGGAAAATCTGTAAGTATTGATTTTAAGGATATAGTTTGTCTATTATTTATCTTTTCAACTATAAGTGCTAATAAATTAATGATATCTTTAATCTTATCAAAACTGGATAATATATCTAATTTTAAATCCCCGATATTTAATTTCCTTTCATAAAAATCTATATTTTCGAAGATTTCTATTATTTTCTTAATACGGAGATCAGAATAGGATTGAATGATAATACTTTTAATGAAATTCAATTTTTCCGTAATTAAGACACTAATCTTTCTTTTAAATTCAATAAGCTGAGAACTTATATCCCATTTCAAAAAATTCTCAAGATATCCCCTCCCTTGGCTCGTAAGACCAATTTTGTAAATTTGATAGCTTCTATTACTTATAATATCTATAAATTCAGTTGATAATAGTTTATCAAGCTCATTTAGTGTTGTTAATTTTGGATTTCTTTTTTTTCTATAAAGTTTAATAAGACCCCCTTGCCAGAGACTTTCAATTATTTCTAAATGATCATTTTTAAGATTAGATATTACAGTTTTATATAAAATAAATTTCTGTTTTTTAAATTTATCAAGGAAAGTTTTAATTTTTGGGTTAGAGCTTATTATATGAACACATTCTTCATCTAAATCGTTTTTATAAATTGAATCTTTAATTAAATGTTTATATTTTTTATATACAAATCCCTTACAATTTACACAAAAATTTCCACCAATCTTGAAAAATTTTTTATTTGTGATATTTTTGTCTATAACTTTTCGATTTAGTATTAGTATTTTAAAATCCGAAGAAAAATCTTTACACAGGCATTTCTTATTTATCTTATATTCATTATTAATTACTATCACCATTCCGTCTTATGAATAAGGTTGATCCAGCTTCTATATTCTCTAAAGATTTTACATTATCAAGTAGATCTTTAGGGATTTTTTTAATTTTATTATTTAGGATTACTAGTATTTCATCGAAAAACTCTGGTAGCATTGGTTTTGGTGTTAATAGAATAATCTGCGTGTCTAATTCACTAAAAAGTTTTAAAATAAAGGAGTTATTGATATCATCCAGCTGAGGTGTTGGTTCGTCCAAAATGTAAAAACTTGTACTTAATCCCATAGTTTTTTGGATAGCAAGTAAAAATCCTAACATTACTAAAGCTTTTTGACCACCAGAATGTCTGGATGAGACTTTTCCCCTTTCATCAAAGAAGTTATTGAATCTTTTATCGCTAGGTTTTTTTATTTTAATATCTATTCCATAAAAAGTTTCATCATCTAGAATGTATTTATCTGGTTCATGGATTAAGGTTAGAGTTTTATTTCTCCCTTTCAAACGATATAAACTACGAGAAATTTGACCATCATAATTAATAATTCTTAAAATTCTCGAAAAATTCTTCTGAATCTCTTTCAAGACAATATCTATATATTTTTTAAATTCTGTTTGGTATCTTTCAACATCTTCAATTTTTCTATTTAAGTCCTCATTAGCTTTAATTAAAACTTCTTTTAATGAATTAAATGCTCTACTTTTATGTCGATAGTCTTCTACTGCTTTCTCGTCAATTTCTCCTAATCCTTCCAATTCCTTTTTTAATTCAATTAAATATTGAGTAAGATACTTAAGATCTCTAGGGTTAGGATATTTTGCTAGGATTTCAGCGTGAATTTTCTCATAAAACTTCTTATCTTCTTCATATTTTTCAATATCTTTTAACAAATCCTCATACTTACTAATAACTTTCTCCAAAGACTTTTTGTTGTTTGCAATATTACTTTCAACCTCACCTATTCTTCGTTCATTAGAACGGATTTCAACTTCAATTTCACTTATCTTTTCCTCAGAATCCCGAACCTCAGACTGAATTTTATTTAAATCCTTATCAATATTATTTTGCTCTATAAGGGTATCTTGTTTATTTTTAATCAAAGAAGGTTCCTCTTCAATTATATCTAAACCATCAATCTCTTTTTTTAGTTTATTTTTTACACGTTCATATTCTTTAAACTCCTTTTTCATTTTCTCAGTTTCTATTTTAAATAATTTTAACTCTCGTTTTAGAGTATTTATACGGTTCTCTTTATCAATATTTAATGAATTTGGATCAATCTTAAAAAATCTAACACCAAATTTTTCCAATATCAATCCTTCATCAAATTTAACTTCAGATTTATGAAATTTTTGAAATAAAAATGAGATGAATTCTTTAATTTTTAGATGTTTTATCTTAAATTTAAAATCATTAAATTCAAAAAAATTATAATTTATCTCCTCTATGTTCTCAATATGTATTAATAAATTAGGAAAATAGCTCTCTTTTGCTAGAATAATTGATTTATTAAAGTCTTCTTGATTCCCATATATTAATACTGCCCATCGAAAATCCCCAAGAATTGATTCAAAAATTTGAATAATTTCCAGTTTATTACTCTTAATTAAATATCCCTCTTCCAATTCTATAGTATTTATTAGCGAATCTGCCTTAATTGAATTATTTTTTAATAATTGAGTGAAATTGTTTAGAGACTTGGGGCCAATCGATTTTCCCTTTTCCAAGATTTTTAATTGTTTTTCAAAAGTTTTAAATTCGTTTCTCTTCGTAATAATTTCTGAATTTAATTCTAAATATTGTTTTTCTATAGATTCATAATTACTTAATAATTGAGGTTTGTCTATCTCTTTTACTTCTTCAATTTCTTTTAATTTAATTTTAATATCATTAATAGTTTTTTCAATACGTCCTTTTTCCTTATCCATCCTACGGAGTTCTTGATTTAATTTAATAACAACTCCTGTTTTTTCTGTTTTTTTTTTATTTAAATCATCTAGTGTCCTCTCAATTTTATTAAATTCTTCAATCAATATACGATTCTTATTAGTTAGGCTCGTAATCTCACTGGATTGAGTTTCTTTCAAAACAATAGCATCTTTAACCTTTATTGATACGTCAAGGTATTCTCGTGAAACTATTTCTTCTTTACATTGCTGTATTTCATTAGAAATATCTTGACATCTTTTAAACTTATCATACTCCTCCTTTAGAGATTTGATAATATTTTCAAGCTCATGCATTTTTAATTTGCTTTCCTTATGAGATTCTTTAGATTTTTTATAAGAGGTTTGCGCATTATCTAGATTATCTCTCACTTCTTTAATATCGAAGGTCTCCTCCATAGCGTCCATCAGTCCAAGGGGACCTCCACTTAAAAGGTTTGCAGTCTTATTTTGTTCTAAGAATAAGAATAGATCATCGGGATTGATAAATAAATCATTTAACACATTTCTTAGTTCTTTCCTATCCCATTTTTTACCATTAACAAAGTACTTTATTCCGCCAGAGGGAGGTATAACAGTATGAATATTTATTTGATCTGTTTCTTTATCTAATAACATAAAGGGTCTAATTCCATTCTCTTTTCTATTATTTAAAATAATCACAATTTCTGCATTTGTTTCCCTTTGTATTTCTTTCGATTCATGTTCGTTTTCTTTATTAGGATAGTGTATGATACCCTTTTCACCCAAACGGCCTATATTTCTGGGTATCTCTCCAGTAAGTCCAATTTTTAATGCCCACCATAGCGATGTCTTACCATTTCCATTATTTGCAATTACTTGGGCAAATCCTCCATTAAATTCAAAATCTCTTGGATTACTATCAAATAATCGAAAATTTGTAACAATTACTCTCTCAATTATTTTCCTAATTTTTTTCATATATCATTTCCTTTATTTTGCTCATTCCTTTCAATGTGCTCAATTATTTTAATAAAACGATTAAAAAAAATTTCAAATTCTGGACTATCTCTTAATCTCCACCCAAGATCGATATATTTATTTCGAATTATGTTAATGTAACCAAACTTACTATATTTTTTTAAGTCTCTTTCAGTATAATCAAGACCAAATTTATCTTTTAAGTCACTTCTTATTTTTTCCTTAGATATAGGTTCATTTTTACCTTCTGAAATGTAAATTGATAATATTCTAGCTATAATTTCTTTTTGCTTTTTTGATAAGACTATAAATTCTTTATCAAGCTTAAAATCTTCAATCTGGGTGTAGAAGTCACTTTTAGGAACAATAAATAATTTATTATCTATTTCATTAATTCTTAAATCGATTCCAAGTATCACCAGTATTTTTCTTATATTATTTATTAATTCAGAAAAGATTTCTTCTTCAAAGAGATTCTTAATTTTGTTTAAAGATATCCCTTTCCCTGCATCAAATATTAAACTCCGTATTAAAAATTGAATATAATCAATATTATTGTGTATCTCAATTTTCATTTTTTACACCTTTAGCAGAAAATAAAAAACCTTCCTTTAATGTCATTTTTTCAAGTTTACTTATATTAGTTAAAATTCCACATTCTATTGGATATTTCCCTGATATGGAGGGAAGATTACCTACTAATAAACTAGATTCTTTCCATCCTAACTCCCATTTATTTATTAATTGAGACAGAAATACACCCGTTTTTTCAGGGCTATTTAAAAATTTATTAGCAAAGGCTTTGTTATAAGGAATAATGAAGTCTAATATGCGATTAAGCTCTTCTTTATCAACTATTTCTGTACCAATTGAATTAGATAAGGATATTTCATTATAGTCATCATTATTTTCTTCGTTTTCTTTAAAAAAGCCTAAAAATTCTTCATTTAATATGGGAAGGAAGGAGGATATGCAATCATTTGAGAATATATTCTCTAATTCATACCAATTCTTTAAATTAAACAGATTCATTATTTGTTTCATACGCTTAGGATAAATTCCTTTATCAATTAATGATAAATTTTGTTTTATTGCTAAGTCAGTAACTTCATGATAACGTGAAAACTCATGTGCAATTTTAGATTTGGTTTTCAATAAAATTTGCTTAATCGCAGGCTCATCATATTTTTCAGTAATAATATCCAAATCTTTGATGATTTGGTCAATTTTATCAAGAAGATTTACCCATTCTAAAACCTCTCCTCTGTTAATTGCTTGCTCAATAATTTCTTGTAATAAAAAACCTAATTGCTGAACATGTTGGTATGTTTTGATATCTAATCCTTTTCCTTCATATATTGAATGCATTAATATGGCTCTGGATAATTTTTCGATTAGATCAGGTTCCAAATCTTTTTCAAGTTTAAGGATTGAATTAAAAATTGTCGCACCAGAATCAGTTAGATGATATCGAATACCTCTCCTTTTAATTATGCCATTAATTCTCAATTTACGCAAATCTACTGAAAGTCTTTTAATTTCTGAGCCAAAAATATGTTTAACTTGATCTTCTATTTCATTTTTTGTTAAATATTTATCTCCATTTTGGTGCATGATTTTTAAGACATGAAAAAACCTATAGTATGTGACTTTATTTGATAATGTTCTAAATATTTGATAGAGTTTCTCTAATTTTGATGGTAAATTTGAATAAATTCCATATAAATCACTTAAATCTTGATATCTCTCACAAACATTATGATTATTGTCTAAAATCTCTTTATAATCTTTTAAATATTGAGAAAATAAAGAGCTAAAATTTAATTTCTTAATTTCCTTACTAAATTCTGTATTTAATAGATTGTAAAACGCGGTAAGAATATATTCTTTTTTTTGAATATTTTTACTATCTTCCATAAACTCAGAATATAATTGATTAAAATTTTTTTGAAATAATTCAAATACAAATTGAACTTCTGATCTGCCTAATTTTTTTTTTATTTCGTTATTAGAAATAATTCATAACCTCTACTTTCTGAATTAGTATTAGTTCTTTTGAAGTTCTTATCTTCCATTTTTTCTTAATCCTTCCATGATCATACTCAACTAAATATATTTAAATAAAAAATAAAAAAATCTTAGACTCTTTTAATTTATTTAAAAAACTAAGAAAATTCGTTCTTATAAAGAGTTGAAACCAACCCTTAGTTTTCAAATATTATTTATTCATCTAATATATAAATACTTTATTGTGAATACCAAAATGATCAAACTTTTTTTTTAGTCGTCCAATTACTCATTTTAAATAACTAATTTTAAATTATATATTTACTCATTAATATTTAAAAAGAAGTGATTTTTTTATGGAAAATTTTCAGAGAATAATAATGGTATCACCAGTAGGATTAGAAAAAGATAGAGTTTTAGCTGGTCTTAAAACTTTTGGTGTTACAAATATATATCTTATTCAAAGTATAGAGAAGAAAAACGCCGAAAAGAGATTAGCGGATACGGTAAGAAAGTTTGCGAGTGATCTTAAAGTATATCTTGAGAAAATAATGGCTGATATTTATATAAAAGAAGCTAATATTACGAATCTTAAAGATTGTTTAAGAGTTCTTAGTGAAATTATTAAAGAAGAAAAAAAATATCATACTAAAAAAATTTATATTAATATTGGCACATCTTCAAAAATTTTTGCTGTTGCTGCTGTATATATTTCTGGTTTAGATCCTTCTTTAATTATTCCTTTTTATGTAAAAACTTCAAATTACTTAATTCAAGATTTCATTGAAATCTTAGAGAATCAAGAAAATTTTAAAAATGAAAAAGAAATAATTAATAGACTTATTAAATTAAAGGAAGATTTTGATAGGAGTGGTTGGACAACTGGTAAATATGAAGTTAGTTTAATCCCAGCACTACCTTTTAAAAATTTTTCTGAATTCCAGAAAGAAATATTTCAGGAAATATCTAAAAACAATAATAAATGTCGGCTACAGGATTTAATAAAAAATTTAAAGTCTGAGGATATAATGGAGAGATCTTTTCGTTCCAAATTATCATATGCTTTGCGAGACTTATTAGATTACGGGATAGTAAAAAAAGGTTGGGAAGGTAGGAAAAAATATTTAATTCTTACTGAAATTGGTGAAATATTTAGCAAGTTCCTTATTTAATTAATGAAAAAAAAATATATTAAAAATAAATTATCAATTAAGAAACATCTAATTTTGTTTAGATTTACTTAGTGAATTAATAATAGCTAAAATTTTTAAAAAATTTGATTGATTTTTATAGTATTTATAAATTTAATTTTAAAAAAAATTTAGAAAGGAATATATTCTTTTATATAAATATTTAAAAATTCCTAAATCTGCAAATCTTAAATAATTAAAGTATTTCCTGAGATTTTTTTTAGATCAATTAAATGATTTTAGAATAGTTCATACTGGTATGAAGTATTCTTTTCAAAATACAAAAAATAAATATTTATAAATACAAAAAAATAAGATATTATTGAAGTAAATATAATTTAAAAAAAGTAAATTAACCTTCATATTTAAAGGTTGGTATAGATAAAATAATTAGTTCATTCCATCAAAGAATAATAATGGAATGGATTTATTATGGATCTATTATATTAGATCAATTCATATAAAAACTTCATATGATATTATAAAGGATAGTATGACAGAATTTAAAGATATTGTTTATATTTTAGAGAAATCTGAAAATTTTTATTTTATTATTGGTGAAAAAATCGTTAATTCAAACTTAAAAATTCAATCCACACTCCTAGAATTAGCGGATTTTTTTAATATAAATGATAATATTGTAATTGAGTTTTGGATTAACGATAGAATATATCATCCTAATGATAATATTAGGTTAGTAGATTTAGGATTCAATCCCCAGATTAACATAATTGAAATAGCCAGAAGTAAATATGTTCACATTAATTCCCCTAATCTTTATTGCAGTTCGAGAGATAGAATTAGACCAATGCAAGAAATTGAAACAACTAGATTTATTTTATATAATAATAGTAAAATAATTTATGTTTGGAAAACTCTTCTTGAAAATTTAAACAAAATAGAACAAGATCTATCTAAGTCATTTATTTTTAGGAAAAATATAGCTGATAATAAATATGAAAATGCGACTATCGAGTAGATCCGCAATGAAATTGTAGAATTAACAGAAAGTTATTTAGTAGGAATGAAAAGAAAATTAAAAAAAATTGAATAGACATGAGAATTGTAAAGTTTGAAATATCCTAAGAATTACTATTATTATCAAAAAACAATCAGAGTGTAGCATATAAAATAAAAACAAATAAAATTATGATATAGAGATGACAAAAAGGAATATTATAAAAGATCAGCAATTAAATTGTTCGAATAGATTTAGAACACGAAATAACCACGACTTTTGTGAGCAATATTCTTCAGAATTTAATAATAACAGATTTTTACATAAGGAATCTAAATATTCTACATTAGATTTAATTGAAGATTTAAAGAGAGAAATTCAAAAACATCCTGAAATACTATCTAAGATTTTCCCTAATAGATATAAATATAATCATAAACAACTCTCTTTGTTCTGGCGTGGAGGAAAAAATGTGAATTATGTGACAAAACTTATGTTTAAGCATAAAATAGAAAAAAACTTTACTTTAAAGGACAAAGATTTAAATTTATTAGAGGAAAGATTGAGAAAAAGGTTTGATGATCGAGTTTCAGCTTGTTTTTATATAATAAAACAATATAAAGATTCTAAGTTTTCATTAAATCTCTTTATTGAATTGATAGAGTTAGAAATGGGTAGGATTTCGTGTGATATTGAAGTTACATATGGAGAACTTGCTAAAATTCTTGGCAAAAACGAAGATAAAAACGAAGATTATATATATCATATAAGAAAGTATGTTTTGAGCAAAACAAATCGAAGATTTAATCCAGATTATAAATTCGATTTAGAAACCTTAGGGGAGTTTAAGATCAATCTTAGGATACTTTTAAGAGAGAGAGCAAAAGTTAGCATATCTTTTATTGATAAGTATATAAATTTGAATCCTGATTTAAAAGAATACTTATTTGAAAGAGTTACTATTAAAAATCCTCATTATTTTGAATTGATTGATACAATCGAAAAAGCATATTGGATTGGTTTTTTATGTGCCGATGGTCAAATTACTGAAAAGAAATTTAGTTATTTGATTAGGTTTGAATTGAAAACCTCTGATCGAGATCGTCTAGTAGAATTTGCTAGAGTAATAGGTTTTGATGTTGAAAGAATAAAAGATAGGATACGATGGTATTATAATAAGATTGGTGAATTAAAAGAAAAGAAATCCTCTTATATTCAATTTAAATCTAGAGGAATGGTAAAAGACCTACTTAAAAACGGATTTTCAAGTTCAGCGAATAATAGAGGGTTACCAGATTTTGTTTGGATATCGAAAGAAAATTTAGCTTTAGCATTTCTCTTAGGATTTTATGATGGTGATGGTAGTTGGTTTGGAGGTCGCAGTGCGGAAATTTATTCTTCTAATAAAGAATTATTAATCCAGATTAAACAAGCCTTCAAAATCGAATATCCAGTTCGGAAAACTAAAGATCAAGTAGTTGATGATCTTACAGGGCAAATTATACATAGAGTAGCACATAGAATATCCTTAGGTGCTGAACTTTTTGAAGATATGATAGGTAGCTACGATGGCAGTATGGAACGTAAACGCCCTCCTAGATTTTGCAATAAGAAATAGCAGTTTTATTTTTAATATAAAATATTCAAAAATGATTTTTGTTCTTACATTTTTCATGCTTGAACTTATAAGCGGGTTGTCATTCCCATAATACTATCAATAAATTTTCATTCTATGAGGCTTCATTCTTATGGATTCGGGATGGAATTGAATATCTTCAATACGATATTATTTAAATTAAAATTGTTTAATATTTATTGAATCAACCAAAAAGAGTATTAAATATAAATAAAATAGAGTTAATATGAAAAAATTAAAAATTTTTCTTGATACATCAGTATACAGCGCAATATTTGATAGTCGAGATCCAAATCGTCAAAAACTGACACAAGATTTTTGGGATACTATTGGATACTATGATCTCTATTATTCTGAAATAAATACAGAAGAAATCAGTGCTGTTTCAGATGAAGATTTAAAAAAAAAAATGAAGGACTTATTGAAAAATGGGAAAAATATAAAAATCTCAACTGAAGTGAAAAAACTAACTCAAGTTTATATAGATGAAGGTCTTATTCCAGAAAAATATGAAAACGATGCATTATTTATTGCTTTAACTTCTGTTTATTCGTTGGATATATTAGTCAGCTGGAATTTTAAACACTTAGTGAAAAGAAAAACTCGAATAGGTGTAAATTTGATAAATCTTAAAAATGGATATAAATCAATTGAAATTCTAGCTCCACCTGAGTTATAAAGGAGGGAAAAAAATGTTATATGATATTGAAAATCTATTAAAAGAAGCTA
>JAHLWJ010000287.1 GCA_019057975.1 Promethearchaeota archaeon
TTTAATATTTATCATCAGTTCTAATAATGAGTAATAATTATTCAATTTTTTCAATAAATTAGCTGTTAATTACATCTCTCTCCTTCTTAATTAGTAGGGAAGTGCGATACTACTATTTGTATCTAATATTTTGAAATAATTGTCCCCGATTATCACGATTTAAAGCTTTATTTGCTTTATTTCTTATCTCATATCTTTCTTGAACAGTCAAATCTGTTGATATTATATTATCTTGATTGGCAGGATCATAAAATTGTTTATTAACAATATTTTTAGTTATATATTCCAATACAGTCTTAAGTTGATCTGAGAGTGATTCGCTTGTAAGATCATAACAAGCTAAATGAATCATAATCTCTAATAAAAATGTTTTTAACGGTACATCTTGACGATATTTCCATAGTTTTAACAATTTGATTAGATCTCTACGATTATATCTTTCTATATGTTCCATGTGAACCTGCATACTTGTTCTAAGCGTCGTATTTTCATAGCAATTATATAAATAAGAAAATTTTGGATCATTTTCATCTTCAATAGAGGGAATAACATCCACATGAAATTCATTTTCATAGGGAATTCGCCAGCCAACTCTTTTCTTCCAAATTCGACTCCATTTAGTATTTAAAGCATCTTTAACCATATAAAATAAATCTTTTATATTATTTAATGGAACAAATCCAGGATCCCAAATGTTAAACATGTCTAAATCATAGTGTCGTTTTATCATTGTTTTCTTTTTGAATGATCCCGCCATAAACATGCTTTTTTTCCCCCCTACATTGTCAAATATACAAGATCGAACATTATCTCGTAATCTCACCAAGCTATCTACTTGACTTTGTGGTGGTTCTAATCCATTCAAAACAGTTCTTAAAAATTCTTTATCACCCATAATTTCTCACAAAAACTATATAACATCAAAAGAAAACTTGGTTCCAAGATTTTGCATCAATCGCTTGAACTGCAAGATTTCTAATTCGGTTCTTGGTTTCTTTTGATAAATCATTTGAAATGATATTATTGGAATTAGCTGGATCTAACATTCTAGTCGTTTGAATGTTATCTCGTATATATTTAAAGGTCGCCATCAATTGTGATTCAAGTTTAGATCGATCAATACCCTTACATCCTTCAATAACACAGATCTCCAGGATAAATGTTTTAATAGGAACATTTTTCCGCTTTTTCCATAATTTCATTAGTCTGATAACATCTTGACGGTTGCTCTTTTTAATATAATCTACTTGAACATAAATACTAGTTTGGAATCTGCCTTCTGTTTTACTATTATAGAGATAGGCATAGTTCTCATCTTTGCTTGAGAATTTACCGGGTATTACATCAATGTGAAAATCTCCTTCAAAGGGGAGTTCCAATCCCACTTTCTTCTTTTTCACAGACCTCCAATTTCTATTCAAAACACCCTCAGCAGCACTATATAAACTTCGTAAAGAATAGGGAGAATCAGAGGGCCAGTACAGCACAATATCTAAGTCATAACTAGCCTTTATCATAGTATTTTTAGCATAAGAACCACCATAATATGCTTTAGGTGTTCCCTTTATTCCATTTCTTAGTTGTCCTTCGATTTTATCTCGAAGTCCCCTTAAATTACTTTTCTGATTCTCAGTTAAATCTTGTCCGTCTAAAATCTCTCTCAAATAATCATCATTAGTCAATGTCAGATCACACTTATTAATTTGACAATATTGTCTTTGGTCATAAATTTATTATAAACTATGGAAATATAAATTAATAGAGCTAAATATTATAGTAATTTAATATTTTAACACAACCCCAAAGAAAAGATGAAAAAAGGAGATATTCACAAATTAATTACCGATAGCGGAGGGAGGTGTAACTTCCCAGGTTGTGGAGAAAAGGTTATTTATGATTATGAGGGCGGCACTTATGTAAAGATTGTAGAATTCTGTCATATTATTGGAGATAGTTCTAAAGGACCAAGAGGACACCCTAAACAAAGCGAATTAATGAAAAAAGATCCTAAAAATATTATAATTCTATGTGCAAATCATCACAAGATAATAGATAATAATGTGGATATTTATACTGTTGATGTCCTTAGACAAATGAAAGTAAACCACACCCAATGGGTTAATGAAAGACTAGATGGGTTAAAGGAGGCTGTCTGGACATTAATCCTTCATTCAGGAAATGTCACTGGAATATGTGCTCCCAATCTAGATAAGGAACTTATCTCTAAAGATTTCTATGGAACTCACATAATTGGAGAAACTGAAGAACTCGTATTTGACGAATTCCTGACAAAAACGAAAAATTGGTTTGAATTCAAGAAGGTTCAAGAAGAGTGGTGGGAGAAATTTATGAATCAAAAGGATAAACCCAAAAAATATATTATTTGCTCTATTAATTTTATACCTTTAGTTATCCATCTTGGTTATTTAATTCACAATACAAATACATTTGACCTATATCAAAATCAGTATGATGAAAATACTTGGAAATGGAAACCATTAAAGGGAGAAGAAGCAACCCAAGAGTTTTTTCATGTAATACTACCTGAAGATAAAGACACCTCCATAACAGAAATAGCATTATCAATCTCCATTTCAGGTATGGTAAATGAAGATGATATCCGTGAAGTTGTAGGCGATGATACAAAGATCATTACAATTAGTGTTGATAAACCTGATAGAACTTGGTTAAAATATAAGGAACAACTACTTGAGTTTAAATCTAAATACACAAGACTTATAGATACAATCGTACAGCAATATTCTAATCTAAAAAAGATTCATTTATTCTATGCTGGTCCCACTCCAATGGCGTTTATAATCGGGAGTTATATTACTCCAACAATCCACCCAGAATTCATACTATATAATTATTTTGGGAAAGATTCTCCAAAATATACACGAGCGTTTGAAATTAATTAATTTATTATAGAAGGGTGAGACTACCCCTTCTATCGCCTTATCAATTAGTGAGGAATATGCGATATCACTCCTTCTATCGCCGAAGGGGTATCCATTTAAGTTATTTCTTGAAACTCCAAAATCCCTTTTTAAGTTTAAGTGTTCTCAATTCAGACCCCAATTCTTTTTCAAAATCAATTATTTTTTTGATTTCAGGTTTTCCTACTTTTTCTTGATTTTGCGAATTCCAATAATTCCTTAGACTCATTAGAAGTTTATTAATCTCATCTATTAGTTTTTCTTCATATAATACACCAGACATCTCAACGGGTGTTACTTCACTGCTTATGATTTCCCCATCTTCAGATATTTCAATGCCAGTTTCTTTATCATAGAAAGTTTGTTTTGATTTATTTAAGTGTAAATGGAAATGATTCCGTAATGTATCTGCTCTATTGAAAACCTTAGTTTTATAGAGATCGTGATCGTTTTCACTTTTTGAATAGAGTATTTGATATTTTTTCTCCTCTTCTTCATCTAATTCACTAAGTTCTAGGCACTTTTGGAAATACAATCTCTGATATTGTGCTAAAATAAATCCTTCTACGGTTTCATATGTCTCTTGATCACGCTTGATCTTCTCTTCTTTTTCTTCTCTATATTGATCTAAAAAGCTAACTGTTCTTTCTACAGGAATTTGTTGATTATATTGGATTACTGTACTATATTGTTCTTTTTTTTGCCAATTAGGATAACTCATATCCATAACAGCACCACTGACATCACTATATCCATAATTATTTGTTCTGTGTTCATCTAGTAAAAATTGGGTCCCCACTGAACCCCAAGAAATAAATCTTTCAGAAATATCTCTTCTTGTTTCTGGGATATCTGTAGTTGAAAATTGGATTAAAGTATTCATCATTTCTTCTACTGACGGTTCTAATTGATTGATATAAAAATCTATTTGTGATTCTAAAGCTTTTAGGAATTTAGTGGTATTATTCATATTAAAAGACCAATACCAATTATCTTTATGCTTTTTACTATATGTGAGCTTCAATTTACTTAATTTTGCTATAAATTTCATATTTTTAGCAGGCTCATCATAACCCTTAATCTTTAAAAGGTCTATATAACTTAAGCGGAAGGATTTTATTTTTTTTCCATCCCATCCAGAATCTTTTGTACTATATCGATCATAATCTTGAATTACTTCCTCATCGATAAAGATAATATGAGGGAGATGGTTCCGAACAGCCTCATCATACTCAGCTTCCATAATACTAATATCTTTTCCAGGTTCGATATTTCCATATCTTTTACCGACAATTAATACAAATATTTGACAATTTTTTATTGGAGCTATACTTGCTTCGAAAGTGTTCAAACTAGGGTCTATAGGTTTTGGAAATGTTTCTGGAAATTCACTTAAAATAGGTCTAATATACTTCTTTGATTCTAAATTTTCTTTTATATTTGTTCTTAATACCTTTTTATCATCTTGAATTGTAGAACTAATAAACACCTTATATTTTTTATCCTCAGTTTTAATTTCTTTCTTTTTATAGTCTTTTAAATAAGAGATTTCTTTAGTAAATAATGTACACCCCTCTTGTAATAAATCATCGGTTCCTGACCAATAGATTCCAAATTGTATAATTCCTGAGAAATTTTGTTCAACTTTTATCAATTCAGAGTTATTATATATAACTATGGAATCATCTTTGCCTTTCTTATATGTAATGTAAATAAAATCTCTTAATTTTTCATTTATATCCCAGTTTATTTCTAAATATGGTTGTAAATCCTCAATTTTTTTATTAATAGTAAGATCAAATGATTTAACAGGAAAAATAATTAATAAAAGAGGAACTGGAACACTATCCATCGGAACGGAGTAGCCAATAACTCTTTTAAAAAGAGTTAAACCATCTAAACGAATTCCATTATAAAAATAATACTTATTAATAACATCTTGGTAATAAGAATCTATATTAGGATTATAAAGAGAATCCTGAAAAATTAGATTAATTCCATCACCACATTGAACATAATTATATTGATAATGATTTGTATTGAATTTTTTTTTAAAATCACCATAATTAGTAGGAATGGATAAATTTTCGTTAAAATAGAAATATTGTTCATTACTTTCATATATAAATCCGTTTTTTGAGAATTTTGGTAGAAGTTCATCCAATTCTATAATATTTTGGAAAAGAATTGCTTTATTATCTGTCGAGTAAGTTTCTTTAGGAAATCCGTTTAACTCTTCAGAAATAAAATCAATTCTTATGTAATTGATTAACCATTTTTTTTTATCATTATCAAATGCACTTGCTAATATCTTCAAATGAACTCCTATGTAATCCTCCTTCAAATAGAAATCTATCAATTCCTTAATGTAATAAATAAGGTTATTATATCTTTTAACAATACAATCGTTACCTAGAAAATTATGTGCGTTCTCCATTATTTTATTAACTTTCAAATATTCATATAGACCTTCATATTCTCTTAAATCTATATAAGTCACATCGGGATCGGGATCAGGTGGTAACCAAGATAATTCAATAAAATTCAAATCATTTAACAGAAATAATAAAAATATAATCTCCTCATCATTTAATATATTATTAAAATGTTCCATAAATGCTCGGTCATAATATAAATTTGATCCTAGGATTTTTTGTCCGTGTTTCTTGAAGTATTCAAGAAAAACACATATATGATCCGAGTATTTAGAGGTTTTATTAATGAATGCTTCATAATACAAATAAACTTTCGGAAAAAGTGATTCTTTAGAAGTTAAACCCTTCTTTTTAAGAGTATTGAAACCCTCCCGCAAACTTTCATCACTAAAGTCTTGGTCTGGTCTTGTAATAATGTTCATAAACACTAAAGTGCTGTTATTTTCAGATAACCGTTTTAAAAAGGGAATAAAATACATCTCAATAACCTTTAACTCATTCTCATTGAAATCAGTTAGTGTGAACTCTAAGAGTTGCTTTAGGAATGACATTTTATCAAAAGAAAATAATGAATTTTTTTAAGGCTTTACCTACATATAATGTATTTAGAATATATCTTTTTCTCATAGTTCTTTAATAACTTAATTAAAATTTCA
>JAHLWJ010000041.1 GCA_019057975.1 Promethearchaeota archaeon
ATCAAAAAAAAGTAAAAATAAAGAATAAAAAAATACTTCATTAGATACTGAATAAAGAAAAAAAAGAAAAACAGTCTAATATTACATTCCGCCTTCTTACGTGCCTTTTGCACTGATTATTCGGTCAATTCTTAAGATAAGATTAGCTAACTCGCTTCCAGACTTTATAATATGATTTAATAATTCAGCGGGTTCAATGATACCTTTTTTAAAGTTGTCTCCGATTGTATTTGTTATGGTGTCAATCCCAATCCACTTATCAGCATCTGTTTTGTGTGCTGCTCTTAGTTCGGTTAGTTGTTCGATCTCCTCTAATCCTGCGTTTCTGATTAAAGTCTTTGGGATTTCTTCAAGAGCGAGTGCGAACGCATTTACCGCAAGTTGCTCTTTTCCACTAATTTCATTAGCATAGATTCTAATTCTCTTAGCGAGTTCTATGTAGATTGCGCCCCCTCCGGCGACAACCGCCTTCTTATCCATTATTTTTGCGATCACGCACAACACATCATGTAAAGAGACTTCTGCAGTACTAAGAATCTTGTCGAGACCACCCTTGAGTAGAATCGAGACTGATTTTGGGTTTTTACATCCAGTAATTAAAGTATATTCGTCGTCACCCAACTTTTCAAATAGGACTTTTTCAGCAAATCCTAAATCATCGTCTGACAAAGAGGTTAAATCATCAACTAATTTTGCATCCACTGCTTTTAAAATAGATTTATAGTCACTTTCACCAACGTTCTTAATAGCAGCAATTCCTTCTCTAGCTAAAAAAGCTCCAAATTTATCGGAAATATCACTACTGTTTACTATCATGTTAACTCCTAAGTCTTTGAAGACCTTTAAATAATCTAATAAAATTTTCTCTTCTTGTTGTAAAAATCTCTCAATTTCTGTTGGGCTAGTGATTCTTATTTGAGCATCAAATTCAGTCTTTTTTACGTCGAGCTTACGCCTGATCACGGCAATTTTAGCATTCTTTATCACCGCAGGCATCATGGTATTAACTTTTTCTTTTTGAATATATACCCCTTTAATTAACTCGCTATCTTTTAAAGACTTTCCAGGAGCTTTTACAATTTTTACATCAGCTACCTTACCAAATGTATTTCCTTCATCATCTGCTATTTGTCTTACTGCTTTTAAGGCTAAATCTGCAAAAAATTCCTTTAATGGAGAGATATCTTTCGCATTCATAGCGGTTTTTGCAGCATTCATAAGGACTTCATCACTATCTTCAGTAATTGTCTCTGCAATATCTTTGATAATTCCAAGTGATTTATCAGCTGCTAGTTTATATCCATGAGTAATAGGTTTTGGATGAATACCTTGTTCAATTAAATCTAAAGCATTATCTAATAGTGCGGCGGAAAAAATTACAGCAGATGTAGTCCCATCCCCTATATCATCATCAATCGACTTTGCTACATTGACCATCATATTCGCAGCGATATTTTCGATGTCGAGGTTCTTTAATATCTCGGCACCATCATTAGTAATAGTTACATCACCCATAGAATCAACCAGCATTTTTGACATACCCTTTGGGCCGAGTGTAGATCGCACAGCCTCAGCAATAGCAACCATCGCCGATATGTTTTGTTTTCGGGCCTTCTTCTCACGAACTTCTTCTGTTCCCTCTTTAAGTATAATAATTGGAACGCCTGACATATTTTTTCACGATTTTATGTTTTTTTTGATTTTAAAATAAATATTATGATTTAGGGATCTATATATATGCAACTAAAAAAAGTTTACTTTTTTCCAGTAAAAACAATAGAAGATGAGTTTGATGAGTCATGAGATTATGCTTATTGATATAAGCACAGTTCATACGATAGTGAACTAAGAATTTAACTCAGTTAGAATTGTTTGAATCAGTTTCAATTTTATGATAACATTGATTGTTGAAATGAAAGGGTGATCTTACTTGCTTATTTATTCTATCTTTTTAAGAGCTCAATAAGCCAAGTCATTTGAATACATTAAAGCGTAGATTAATTAGATTTCAACAAATGAACTGTTTTTATACTCCTTCAGAACCATATTCGAGTTAGTTCGTGTAACATACTCCTTCTGATTTAACTCTCTGATAAACTGATGGACTGAATCACTTTCTTTAAATCTACAGATTAATGCAGCAGATTGTTCACCCGTGGTATGAAAAATAGAGCAGACTTCAGGAATATTCTTAAGGTCTTCTAATATTTCTTCTGTGTGTTTTCCGTCTATGTTAACTCTGATTAAAAATGTCAATTTATATCCTAGCTTTTCATTGTTCAGTCGTAGGGTATATCCTTGGACAACACCTGAACCCCTTAATTTAGAAATTCTATTATGAATAGTCCCAATCGAGATCCCTAACCTTTCTTGAATCTCTCGATATGATGTACGCGCATCATTTTGAAGAATTCTTATAATATTCTTATCAATATCATCCAGTGCCTTCTCTTTTTTCATGGAGTGCAACCCTTGCCTAAAAAGATTTTTAATTAAAACCAATATAATTTATTGTAAAAAACATATAAAACTTTAGAAATTCTAAATAAAAATCTCTTTTTTTATGAAAATTGTTTAAATTTAATTTCCATAAACATCTTTAGGATTAAAAATTCTTTTTCTAATTTCATTGAATTTTCCATTCTTAAAATTTCTATAAAAGCAAGAATAATATCCTTCATGACATGCTCCCCCAATTTGTTTTACCATCATTAAAAGGGAATCATTGTCACAATCTGTAATTAATTCTTCAATTTCTTGAAAATGGCCGCTACTCTCTCCCTTCTTCCAGATTTTCTGCCTGGATCTTGAATAGTAGTGCATGAATCCTGTTTCTAAAGATTTTTCAATAGCTTCTTTATTAGCAAAAGCGAGCATTAAAACTTCGTTAGTTTGGGAATCCTGTGCAATTACTGGAATTAACCCGCCTTCAATTTTCGAAAAGTCTAATAAATTTATTAAAACTCTAATTTCTTGACTAAATTTTTTCATACTTATCAAAATCTATTATACGTATATATTTTTATTAATATCATATATATTTTTATTAATATCATATCAAACATCAAATAGGAGAAAAGCATGACGCATGATTTTAAAATAGATCCATGGGGTTCGACTTCGATTGTTGAGGAAGATTATGCTAGGCTAATAAAGGAGTTTGGAATTGAAGAGATCTCAGAATCACTTAGGCAAAAAATGCTTGAAAATCGATTTATAAGAAGAAAAATCATTTTCGGACATAGAGATTTGAATCTCGTTTTTAAAGCTATTGAAAAAGGACAACCTTGGGCTGTAATGAGTGGAATTAAACCGTCTGGGCCTTTCCATTTAGGAACACTAACAACAGCCTTAGAAATCGTTGAATTTCAAAAAATGGGTGGCAAGGCGTTTTACGCAATCGCGGACGTCGAGAGCTGGAATGACAATGGAATACCATGGGATGAAGCCGAAGCGGCAGCAGTCGATAATATTGCTGATGTATTAGCACTGGGTTTAGATCCTTCTCCAGAAAAGGCGTATATTTGGAGACAATCAAAAGAACCGATTGTAAAGGATGTATGTTTTAAGGTAAGCAGGTTAGTCACACAAAATATGTTAAACGCTATTTATGGAGAACGAACATTTGGACTTTATATTTCCTCATTGATTCAAGTTGGTGACATAATTTTACCCCAAGTATTAGATGGTTTACAACCAACTGTTGTACCAGTAGGTATTGATCAAGATCCCCATATACGTCTCACTAGAGATTTAACTCGAAGAAACTACAAGAAATTTTTCTTACCAGGTGCGACATATCATTATTTATTAGCAGGTATAGATGGCTCAGAAAAAATGGCTAAGAGAAATCCTAATAGTTATTTTACATTTAATGAACCTTATGAGTCAATTGAAAAAAAAATTAAGGGTGCTTTAACTGGGGGGAGGAGAAACCTGAAAGAGCAACGTGAGCTAGGAGGAGAACCTCAGAAATGCATGATTTACAAAATTCTGATGTATCATTTTGAAGAAGATGATGAAAAATTAGCGAATGATTTTGAAATGTGTGTTAAAGGAGAATTAATGTGTGGAGATCATAAACAAGAATGTATCGAAAAGGTTTTAAAATTCATTGAAAACCATCGAAAGAAAAAGGAAAAATTAATCGACAAAGCAAAAGATCTTTTGAAGATTGACTAAATTTTTCTATTAAATTAATTCTTTTAAAATCTGTGTTAAGTCTTCAAGGTATTCCGGAAAGATTGCTAAGAGATTATCTTTTTGGTCTTTTTTTGTAACGGCAGAAATAAAAAACAATTCTGAGCCTATTTGTAATCTGTGCAAATATGAAAAAAGTACCTGATCAACAGAAGAAATGTCATGGTCATACTCATAAGTGGATTCCTCTTCCATTCTTTTAAGCAAGAATAGATGCTCCTTGATTGATTCTAATAGCTCAACATAAACTTCGGGTTCTATATAGCTGTAATACTCAGAAATAATAATGCCATTTCGATCAAATATAAGTAGAGCCTCACTATTGAAAACTTCTACATATTTCTCTAATAATTCAGAAAGCTCAAAGAATTTTTCGTCAAAGACAGAAAGTCCATAGGAGACTAACTGGACAATGGAAATAATATCATAAATAGATGTCTGTTGAAATAAAATCTTGAAATTAGAATATTTTTCTAATATTTGGGATCTTAATCTGTCGATATCCTGTAAGATTTTTTCGTTTCCCCTTAAATCGGGATCAAATTTATGCGTCGTTATTATGAGGGGTACATCCATTTTACTTTCAGTAAAAAAAGTTAAAATTGCATCTAAATACTCAAGCGAGTTCTCGAACCTTTCAGGATCTTGGATATCAATCACATAGATGAGTAAGTCAGTAGCATCGAAATAAACATCCTGATAGTTTATATAAATGTCTCGGTATCGATCTTGTCCTCCCATGTCCCAGAATATAGTATTATTCCTCAAAAAATTCATCTTGTGATATTCAACCCTAATCGTTGGTTTCAATTGAACAATATCCTTTTGAAAATCATATTTTTTATCTAAAGCAGTCAAGATCGAAGTTTTACCTGCATTATCGAGCCCACTAATGATTACTTTTAAAAAACTTTCCATTGATTTTAACACTTTTACGATTTTTAGATTTAATAAAATAATAGTCTATATTAATTTAAACTTCTTGGAATGCAGACTTATGAATTTAACTTGTTATAATTTATTATATTGCTTGTTATAATATCGAGATGCTATCTAAATATTACTCTCATATTAATAATTTCTTCTTTCTATGAGAATCTACTTAAAGATCCACGATTTAGAAGCGAAAGCGATGACATATAAATGATATTCATATTTTTAAAAGGGATTAGTGTGATTTTACTAAATGAACTAGTTTTTTAATGAGGATGATATTATTGACTGAAGTTAAGAATAATTTTTTAGAAAATTTAGAATATCAGATAAGCGTAATAGAGAAACCTGAAGAATCCTATAAGAAAATTCCAGTTTTTACAGAACAATTAAAACAATTTGATAAATCTGTGATGGATCTTAGAGGAAAATTTGAAAAAATACATCTTAGAGATAAATATCAGATTATAATTACAGAATTGGAAGAATTAATACAGCAATCAAAAAAATAAAAATTTCTTTTCTATTTTTTTAAAAAAGTAATATGGGTTTTATTCACCTATAATCGTACAATGAATAGTTCTTGAGCGAGATTTTTCGTCACATTCGATGAAAATTATCTGCTGCCAGGTTCCTAAGATTAATTTTTGGTTTTTAAATGGAAAGGTTTGTGAAGTTTTAATGAGAAAGCTTCTTAAGTGACCTGCTCCGTTGTAGTCATGCCAAGTCTTATGGTGTGCATAGTTTTTTTCATAAGGAATTAACTTTTCTAATATATCTTTGATATCATGATCTACTAAACCGGGTTCATACTCAGTAGTGGATATTGCACCCGTTGAACCAGCTATATGTACATTTACCATTCCATTTTTTATTCCACTTCTTTTAATAGAATTTTGAACTTGATTAGTGATGTTAATAACATCACAATATGCCTTAGACTTTAAATTAAAAGTTTGAAAATCTACAGTCATTTTAGTTTATATTCACACCAATGTTTTGTTTATTCTCTATTGGTAAGCAACTTGAACTTAAACATTTTTGAAACTCATCCTTATTGACCCCCAAGGATACAAACCTTTTTCTTAAAATAGAATTGGAAAGTTTCTAGAGTTTCATAAGAGTTCAAATTGACTTCCTCTAAGTGTCATAGATTTTAATATAAATCCATTTAATAATAAAATTTTTTATGAATTTTAAATTATTCATTTTAAACACTTTCAACTTTATTGAATACTGATGAAAAAATTAGAAGAATTCTTTAAGAAGATTCACAATCCTAAATCTCAAATCCCTGAATACGCAAGTATAATAATAAGACCAGGGAAAAAAGTTTTAGCGATTAAAATAAAAAAAGAAAATGAAAATATTTTAAAAGTAATTGCCCATGAAGAAGGTCAAACTGGGTGGTTTCTCCATTCTGTACATATTCCATTAAAGAATTTAGGTTTAACATATGATTCTAAGGACAGAGAAATATTAACTTATTTATCAGATCCAAATAAAATTAGAAATAAACCAACCAAAGACTATATAGAAAACATTTTAAGAAAATACTTAGATATCCTTCCAGAGAAGAAAAAACACTTCTTTAAAACCGAGCGATATAAGAAAAAGAAAGAATTCAGAACTGGAGCCCAGTTGAAAGGATTTTAACTATTTTCTTTTATACCATTAGTATTAATACGTGAATAGTCTTCTCTCATTCATGCAATTTTATAGGCTTTTTATTCTTTACAAAAGCTCAAGATAATTTTCTTATAAATATTATCGAAATTATTATTTCTTGTAACCCACATTCCACTTTCAAATCTATGGTAAAAATCATGGGAATATGCTTAAAGCCCCGCAATTGAAAATGATGGTGAAAGCATTTCTGAATGAGGTTAATACTAAAGGTTAAATTATAAATTCACCCTTTTACCAATTGTCAAGTCTAACCTCTTAATGGCATTCCAACAAAATCAATAAATTCTTTACGGGTTGGTTTTCTTTCGCGATACGGATTTTTTACATTATTTATTTTCCTTCCAAAGGTCAGATAACCACTATGGCCAACCATTCTTCCTTCAGGACGAGTTGCATTTTTCTTAACCTGGATTTTTCTTTTAATCAGCTCATATGTATTGATTTCTATGAAATTATTATCCCTCAATGCGAACGTAGTTTTTTTTACTTGCTCAATGGTTGGAGAAAAAGAAACGAAAGTGCCACTTAATTTGAGATAACTCATTACTTTTTCAATTGCATTCCATGGCTCAGCAAGATCTAAGACAACTGAATCCACATCTTTCAGATTTAAATCATCAGTAATTATATTACCAAATTCTATTGAAACAAAGTTTTCCAGTTTAGCTCTTTCTACATTCTTTCTAGCGTTCTTTAGCGATTTTTCACGAATATCAAAGGAGAATATATGCCCACTAGGTCGAACATAGTTGCCTAAAATACAGGTTAACGCCCCCGAACCACATCCTGCTTCAATAACCCTGCTACCCGGTCCAATCCCCGAGTAAAGTAAAATAAGTCCAGCGTCTTCAGGATAAATTATTTGAGTTTTGCGAGTCATATGAAGCACATAATCGGAGGGCATCGGTTTCAGCACAAAAAATTTGTACCCTTGAGTTTCATATGGTTTTGAGAATATTACTGTTCCATAATTTTTTCCTATGATCTCATCAAATTCAATAATTCCTCTGTGGGTGTGAAAACTGCCTCCAGCTTTCACTTGAACTAACCATCTTCTTTTATTATCAAGGATCAAAAAGATTAAATCGTTTTCTTTAACTTTCTCAGAGTTCATTTTATGTTTTATTTTTTATTATTTCTAAAGTTAATAAATCTTTAATTTTTTTTCATTAGCCCTAATTTATTTACAAAAAATATATAAAACATATAAAATTGTCATAATTAACCATTTTAAATAAATTCCTTTTTATAAATACTCTTTAAAGCATGAATTTATGAGTAGAAATAATTCCAAAAACTTGCAATCTTCTCAAACCTCTTTTAGGGGTCTTCAATCCTTAAGTGATGATTTAAGGAAAAACCGAGACGATCTTAACCTTAAAACTAAAAAATTCATTAACAGTTTGCAGGAGATAGATACTGAAATTAATGAAAATTTAAAAACGGCTAAAGAAAAATATAAAAAGAGAAGAGATTATTGGAATAATAAAGTTAAGGAATTAAAAGAAAAAAAAGTGGAATATAAAACTTTATTTGATAAACTATTAGAAGAGAAAAAATCGAATCAGAAGAAGAGTAAAGACTCAGATAGGCTCGTTTCTATAAAGCAAGTGGAAAGAAAAATTGAGATTTTAGAAAGAACAATTGAGACTGAAAACCTTGATATCGCAGAAGAAAATTCCATTGTTGATAAAATAAGAGAATTAGCAAAATCAAAACAAGATTTTTTATCAGAACAGGAAAATAGTGATCTCTTCAAAGTAGAGCGAAAAGTTGAGATTGTAAAAATAAATTTAAACAAGATATATGAACAATTAAATAAGTGGTCGAATAAATCTCAAGAAAATCATACCAAGATGTTAGAAAACTTCCAAAAAGTCGATGAATTAAGAGAACAGAAGAAAAAGATGGAAGAGGAACTAATAGAAAACAAAAAATCTGCGGATCGTTACCATGAACAATATTTGCAGGTAATGAATCAAAGAAAGAAAATTTCGAAAGGTAAGAGACCTTATAAACCATTTAAAAAACCTGGATCGAGAACGGATCATTTCAAAAAGAGAAATGAAATGATTGAAAAAATGAAGAAAGATAAATTAGCAGAAGCTTTAGAAAAACAAAAAGCGGGCAAAAAATTAAATTTATTTGAAGCTCGACTAATCTTAGAAAAATCTGAAAGATAAATTCTAGTTTAATTTCTTAAATTATATATCTACAGCAATTAATTATATTGATCTCCATTATAATTTTAATTCTTCTGTTAATTATAACTTAAATCATTAATAGAATTGGCATAAATTTAAAAAAATTGAAGATTTATTTTTTTTTAACGCTTTAGAAAAAAAGGAAGAATTGATCAAAATTGAGTAAAAAAGTAGCTGAAATCCGAGAAATTTTAATGGAGCACCACGACTGGTTTAAAAAATCAATTCCTTTAATTGCCTCGGAAAATATAACTAGTCCTGCTGTAGATGAAGCTTGTGCTAGTGATTTCTCGCATCGATATGCCGAAGGATGGTCAGGTGAAAGAGTTTATGCTGGTTGTACCTTCATAGATCAGATAGAAGATATTTGTATGGATCTTACTAAAGAATATTATAAATGTATCCATGCTGATGTACGCCCGATCTCTGGAGTTGTAGCAAATTTAGTGATGTATAATGCATTCACATCAGATAATAACGGTAAAATGTGTTGTATGTCAATTGTTAGAGGAGGGCATATTTCACATGGTCCAAGATTTGCAAAAAGTGGTCGAGAAATTTTTGGGACGGCAGGGACGACAAGGGGTTTAGATATTGAATATTTAGCATTTGACAATGATGAAATGAATTTAGATATTGATGCTTCTGCGAAGAAGATAAGAGATTTTGAACCAGAATTGGTATTGTTTGGTGGTTCAGTATTCTTATTTCCACACCCGGTTAAAGAGCTTGGTGATGTTGCAAAAGAGGTTGGAGCCTATGTAGGGTATGATGCTGCTCATGTATCCGGTCTAATAGGCTCTGGATATTTTCAAGAACCTTTAAGAGAGGGAGCAGATGCTATGACAATGAGCACTCATAAAACACTTCCGGGCCCTCAACATGGAGCTTTGGTATCGAATAGGGAAGATTTAATTGATACATTAAGATCTTGTGCTTTTCCAGCATTATTATCCAATCATCATCTTCATAATGTAGCGGGTTTAGCGATTGCTATAGCAGAGATGTTAGAATTTGGAAAAGAATACCATAAGAATGTTATTGAGAATGCTAAAGCCCTTGGACAAGCATTATATGAACGGGGAATCAAAGTATTAATGGAACATAAAGGCTTTACAGAGTCTCACCAAATTGTTGTTGATATTACAGAATTCGAGAAAACAATTGGATTAGGCGGAGATATTGAAAAATTGTTAGAAAAAGCAAACATCATTCTCAATCGAAACCTTTTACCATATGATATTGCTGAAGGAAGACATTATCAAAATCCGGGAGGATTAAGAATTGGGACATCTGAAATCACCAGACTTGGTATGGGTAAAAGTGAAATGATTGATATTGCAGAGCTAATTAAAAAACTACTTATTGATAAGATAGATCCTAAAAAAATAAGAAACGAAGTCGTACAATTTAAAAAAGAATTCCAAGAAATTAAATATTGTTTTCAATCTCCAAGTAAGGCTTATGAATATTTAAAATTCTATTAATTCTTCAAATTTTTTTTTGAACAAATATTTAAGAGTTTTCGCTAAGTATTCATATTTTTGCTATAAATATAACAATAAAATTTATCTTATATAATGCATTTAAGACTACATTCATAAATTTGATATTAAATAACTTAATTTACATTATCATGGATATCGAGGTTCTTGAAAAATCCGAACATAAGTTAGTGTTTGTTGTACAGAACATTTCTATAGAGATGGCAAATGCAATCAGAAGGATAATTATGTCTGAAATCCTTGTAATGGCAGTTGATGAGGTTATTGTTTTGAAGAATGATAGTCCTCTTTATGATGAGATAATATCTCATAGACTTGGGATGATACCACTTACTACTGATTTAGAAACATATAAACTACCACAGGAATGTCAGTGTGAGGGTTACGGGTGTGCTTTATGCCAAGTTTCTTTAACATGCGAAGTCACTAACACTACGAATATGCCTTTAGAGGTCTATTCGGGCGATTTAAAATCAAATGATCCTAAAATAGTACCTGTTAATCCAAACATCCCAATTGTGAGAATTGATAAAAATAACCAATTAATTATTGAAGCATATGCGATTTTAGGTAAAGCGAAAGATCATGTGAAATGGCAAGCTGTATCAAATATTTTTTATAGATTTTATCCAGAAATAGAATTTAACGATGAAAATTGTAAAAAATGTTTAGAAAGGTGTGTGGGATCGAGAATGTGTCCTGAACATTTATATGATTTTTCAGACGGGAAAACGGTAAAATTACTTGGAGATTATTGGAAAACTTGCACATTATGTAAAGCGTGTGAAAGAGATTGTCCAGAAAAAGCTATCACGGTAGGATCAAGAGATAACACATATATTTTTTCTATCGAAAGTGACGGAGTTTTACCCTTTGACACAATTATTAAAAAAACATTTGAAATCTTTTTAGAAAAAATCGATGAATTTGTTGAAAGACTTGAAGCTATTGAGTTGGAATCGTGAAATTACAAAAATTTATTAAAATATCAATAATTTAAAATAATAAATAAAGCGAGAGTAATACTTCCTAATGTCTCATAAGATAACTGGCCCAAGTAATTATTATGTTAGAAAGTTGATAAGAGATTTGTGGAAAACTAAAATTAAGATATGGCGAAAAATCTCTAAAAAGTTAAAAGGTTCAAGAAAAAATAGAGTTTCCCCTAATTTATATAGTATAAACAAAAAAACTAAGGAAAATGATATAGTTGTCATACCTGGAAAAGTGTTAGGAATGGGGGAATTAGATCATACAATTACTATTGCTTGTTTAGATTGTTCGAAATCAGCGAGACAAAAAATTGAATCTTCAGGAAGTAACCTGATTTCTATAGAGGAATTGTTAGAACAGAACCCTAAAGGTAGTGGAGTAAAAGTTTTTTACTGATAAAAAAATAGAGTGTGTTATGATTATGGGAATAGAATTTCAATTAATCGATGCTACAGATAAGATTTTGGGGCGATTTTGCGGTCAAATAGCAAAAAAGGCTTTATTGGGTAATAATATAGTAATAATTAATGCTAAAGATGCGATAATAAGTGGGACTAAGAGAGATATTCATGAAAAATATTTAGCAAAATTAAAAATTTCAACTGCTACAAATCCCCTGAGAGGTCCATTTCACGAAAGAAGACCTGATACTTTTATGAGAAGGGTAATAAAACAAATGCTTCCACGAAAAAAATTTCGGGGAAAAGAAGCTCTCAAAAGAGTTCATGTATATATTTCAGACATTCCTGAACGTTTTAAAAACAGATATCAAAAATTAACACCAACTGAAATATTTTATGCTGAAAAAAAGCGTCTTTCTTATTATAACAGATATATTACTTTAGAAAATCTTTGTATGCGAATAGGATGGAATAAAAAGGAAATTGAGGTGTAATCAATATGTCAATGAAAGTAGTTCAAGCATCGGGTAAAAGAAAAAGTGCTATAGCGAGAGCTGTATTGAAACATCCTTCAAAAGGACAAATTAAAATTAATAATGTTCCTTTAAATCTATATGAACCTGAACTATCACGGTTGAGGATCCAAGAAGTTCTTGAAATTGTAAATCACCCAAAGCTTGAAAAATGTGATATTGATGTTCGAGTTAAAGGTGGTGGGATAAGTGGGCAAACGGACGCGGTTCGGATGGCTATTGCTAAATCAATCCATAAATTTATAGGGACAAAAACAATAGAACGGACATTTAGAGATTACGACGATTCATTATTAAGTGGAGATTCTAGAAGGATAGAACCAAAGAAATTTGGTGGTAAAAAAGCCCGTGCTCGTAGACAGAAAAGTTTTAGATAATTTTTAATAGGGTTGCCTTGTTTCTATTTGAACACCTAATTTTTGTAGATCATCTAAAAAGGAAGGATAAGAATCTTTTACAACTTCAATATTTTTTATATGAGATTTTGAAGAAGCATATAAAGCAGCAATAGTGCATGCCATTGCTACTCTATGATCATTTTCATGATCTATTATCGCTCCATTTAATTTATCACAGTGATAAATTGTTAATTTTTCATCTTCTTCTTTGACACTAACACCCATTTTTTTTAATTCTCTTGCCATAGCAGAAATTCGATCACTTTCTTTTAGTCGAAGATTTCCAGCATTATAGAGAACAGTTTCACCCTCTGCAAATGCACCAATAACGGATAGAATCGGGAATAAGTCTGGGATATCTCCGCAATCAACTTCTCGTCCTTTTAAGGTATTATGGGTTAAATCCACCCGTACAATTACTTGTTTTTGATTTTCATCAAATTCGATATCAGCACCCATTTCCTTTAGAATCCCAATAATCTTTTTGTCTCCTTGGTAATTTTCCATGCTTAAATTATTTATTACAACTTTAGTAGGTTCACTAGATAAAACAGTTGCTGCGATAATGAATGCTGATGAGGAGAAATCTCCAGGAATTTCATATGATTGAGCCCTATAATTTTGTTCAATTGTTATATAAAATTTACCTCCTTCTAGATCTTCTTGAATATTAATTCCAAATGTGTTTAATACATCTAGAGTAATTTTTATATATGGAATAGAAACTAATGGTGTTGTTAGCTCTATTTCAATGAAATCTTTATCCTTACATGTTAATAGAGGACAGATAAATAGTAAGGCGGTTATGAACTGAGAACTAATATCTCCAGGGATTTTTATTTTATTACATAACATTTTCTTACGTTCTATCTTAATTTTATCCTCTGACATTTTAAATTTTCCTCCTAAAGCCTCTAAAGCATTGAGGAGTGGAATAATTGGTCTTTTCCTTTCTAAAAATTCACCTGTCAATAGAAGCCCTCCTTTAACTAAAAGACTTAAAGCGCAAAAAATTCTAAAGGAGGTTCCAGAATTTTTACAATCTAGAGGTTTCTTAATTGGTTTAAATCGTTTTTTATCACTTTTAACGATATAAGAATTTTCGCTGGATTTTAATATTTTAACCCCTAGAGCTTTTAAATTATTAATTGTTATTGCTGAATCTCCAATTGTTAAAGGTTTTTTAATTACTGAGATCCCTTCAGCTAGACTTGCAGCAATAAAAGCTCTGTGTGTATAGCTTTTAGACCCAGGTGCTGTGATTTCACCATTTAAATTATTTATTAATGGTGTTATTTCCAAATCCATTAAATGATAAATAGAAAATAATAGATATAATATTAATTAAATATTAATGTAAAATTAAGTTTTAGTAGATGTGATTCTTGTGGTAGATAATACTCTTGGAACATTCTTTAAAATAACGTCATTCGGAGAGAGTCATGGTAATTTAATTGGGATAATCGTAGATGGTACTCCAGCAGGGTTTGAGTTAGATTTAGAATTAGTCCAACAAGAATTAGATATGAGAAAACCCGGGCAATCGTCTCTTACAACACCTCGTATGGAGGAAGATAAAGTTAAAATTGTATCAGGTATCTTCAATAAAAAAACAACAGGAGCACCTATTTGTTTGATTATTGAAAATAAAGATGTAGATTCTTCAAAATATGAAGAGTTTAAAAATTTTTTGCGTCCTTCTCATGTAGATTATTCTGCGTTAATGAAATATGGGCATTATTACGATTATAGAGGATCAGGGCGATTTTCTGGGAGGATAACTGCAGGATTCGTTATGGCTGGAGCAATAGCTAAACAAATCCTCAAAAAATATAATATTACAATATTTGCTTATACTAAGAGCATTGGAAATATTATCGATGAGGAAGTGTATAATACAAGTGATTATGAGAGACTTCTTGAATTAAGAGAGAATTCTCTTGTTAGAACACTTAATCAAGAAAAATCAAAACTTATGGAAATCTTGATAAATGAAGTTAAAGCTCATAAAGATTCAATTGGTGGATTGGTAAAATGTATAGTTAGTGGATTTCCGGCAGGCAAAGGTGGTCCTATCTTTAATAGTATCGAATCAAACATAAGCAAAGCAATATTCTCAATCCCCGCAATAAAGGGGATAGAATTTGGAGCAGGGTTTAAAGCTTCGAGTATGAAAGGTTCTGAACATAATGATCCTTGGATCCTCAAAGATGGTAAGATACAAACTATTAAAAATGATTCTGGAGGGATAATTGGTGGAATTTCTATAGGTATGCCTATCGAGTTTACGGCTGCTGTAAAACCTACTGCTTCTATTGGTATTCCTCAAAAAACTGTAAATATTGATACAATGGAAAATATAAAGATTGAATTCTCTGGTCGTCATGATCCTTGTATAGTACCAAGAGTAATTCCCGTAGTTGAAGCTATGACATCAGTTGTTTTACTTGATTGTTTATTAATAGACGGTTTTGTTCCAAGAGTTTTTAAATCTTAGATTTAGTATTAATTAATTAAACATCATAAAAAAAATAGTTAACTACAGAAAGAACAAAATGATGTATTATGACAGGACCATTTCAAGAAAAATTTATTAAAGCAATTATAAAAGTTATAGATCGATGGTCTTTTGAACAATGTGCTTTTTGTGAAGATGGACCCATGGTTTCAATAGAAGGTATGCTTGACTATAAATGTAGTAGATGTGGAAAGACTATGAACCCTGTTAATTATTTAGTTGAAATTGCTAAAATTGTTCTTGATTACAGGGAACAACTTGAAAAAAAAAAAGATAACAAAAAGATTAATTAATTTACTAAATTGATTTTGTAATTAATTCAATCAAGAAATTGTAGAAATTTTAGTTAATTTATTATAATTTAGAACACAAAATACTATATTATTTAAACTAGATTTTATGTAGTTAAAATAAAATGGATAGGAAAATTGATACTTCGGCCCAATTCATTGAATTCTATAAGAAAAAGGGTGATTACTTAGTATCTTTATCAGAAAATCATTTCAAGAATGTTGAATATCGAAAATGCCTTGAATTATTAAATCAGGCCCATAATATGTATACGAAAGGAAATTACACTGAACTTGCTGAACAAACTAAACAAAGATTCATGGAAATTAAAGAAAAATATTTTAAAAAAAAGCAAGTGTGATTTTATTAATCTTGAATAGAATCTGTTCCTAATCTATTCTCAATATCATCAATATGAGGTCCTTTCCAATAGATTTTTTTACATTTCAAATTTAAACATTGATAAAAGTCATTATAATGATTAAAGGTTTCTCGTAAAACAAGATGTTTAATATCGCTTTTTTCCTTAACTTTTTTCATTTTTGAATTGCAGATAGAACATCTTGCATTCTGAATATTGAATTTAAAATTCAATCTTAGATTTTCTTTTAGTTGATTTAAGTAATTATATACTCCCTCTCCTCTCAAATATATAGCATTTTCAGTAAATCTCTTATAAAAGGGATAATCTTTTGTTATAACAAACCTATTAGTTTTCTCTGCAAAAGCTAATAATTTTTCATCAGGGACAGGATCCATCTTGAAAAAATCTACTAAATCATTTGCATATAAAGTATCATAGCCAAATATCCTTAGGAATCGAGCTAATTTACCTAACATTGAATCGACTAAAAATTTCATATTGTTATGCCTATTATTTAATTAAATTCTTTTAGATTAAATATATTTAAAACATGTAATAAATTATATAACTGGTATTTAACAAAAAAAAATGTATCACCGCCAATGGAAACTAAAGATTTAATGGAAAAAGCAGCACGGTTTCATGGGCATATATGTCCTGGTTTAGCTATAGGTGTTTTAGCTGCTAAATATGTGTTAGAACATGGTTTCAATTATTCTCCTAATGAAGAGGTGGTTGCGGTTGTTGAGAATGATAATTGCAGCATTGATGCATTTCAGTCGTTACTCGGAGTTACATATGGCAAAGGGAATCTAATTCATCAAGATTACGGTAAACTTAATTATTATTTCTATAATAGAGAAACTGAAAAAGCTATAAAATTATCCTTAAAAAGTAAAGCTTTTGGAGATAAGAAGTTATCAAAACACGAACGTATTAAACAATTACTTGATTCAAAACCTGAAAAGATATTTTCAATATATGAATTAGAATTTACTCCTCCTGGTCTAGCTGAGATAGAAGAATCTATTCCTTGTGACATTTGTGGTGAACCCACTATGAATAGTAGACTTATGTTCTATGAGAATAGTAGTATGTGTATTCCATGCTATAAAGTTCAGAGAAAATAAAGAAAGAATTATATTTTGTTAATTTATGAACTTCAAATCTCTCTATTTTCCGTTTTTATACAAATGAAATGAATTTAAATATATTACTTTAGTTTTGTATAACATATAAAACACCCAGAGGGGATGTCCGGTAATCCTATTTCAAGGTTGTTTAGTTTCTGAAATAAAAAAAAAGAAGTATGGAAACATGATCAACTCAAAGAATAAAAGAAAAATTTGGTTAAATGTAATTAAACAATATTTTTAAGTTAATTTGTACTTTAGATGAATAACTCATGATTAAGAATATTGATAAAGGAAATACTTTAATAGTAAAAGGACCCGCGAGAGTAACATTATTAGAGGGAAAATTAGACGTTTTTGGAAAGTTAGTTCTTCCAGAAAAGGAAAGCTCAACATCAAATACATCCAATATTGAAGCCGAAAATGTTTTAATAATACCTAGTGCCCAATGTTATCCCCTCTATGCACATGAGGATGTAAAACTAGAAATCTATACTAGTAATGAAAAAAATCTAAAATTAGTTAAAGAAAATTCAATTTCGCCAGCATGGGTAGATATTAAAAGTGAGATATTAAAAGAATTACAAAAGGAAAAAGAAACTCCTTTAAAAATAATGGTAATAGGTTTTAGTAATGGAAAAACAACACTCATCAAATACTTGGCAAATAGTTTTATGAAAGAAGGATTAAAAGGAGGATACCTAGATTCTGATCTTGGACAACAAATTATTTATATTCCTACCACGCTCAATTTAGGTACAATAAAAGAATACATAATTTCGAGTAAAAATATCCATTCCGAAAATACTGTATTTATTGGAGCAACATACCCTAAAGGGGATTTTAAATACATTGTATCACTTTCATGTAGGAAAATGATTGATGATTACATCGCAGAAAATAAAAATATTGATTTTATTTTGATTGATACTGATGGCTGGATAAAAACTGAAGCAGGTATCCTATATAAGAATTTTTTCATAAAAACAGTAGATCCAGATGTTTTAATTGCATTTCACGACGATACAATTGAAGAATTAAAGGATATTGAAAAGACAGCCTCAAATCAAAGAAAAAATAGAAAAATGTATTTGATAAAGGAGGTAAATGAATATTTCTATGAAAGAGATAAAGATGAAAGAAGATTTCTAAGGCAAAGTCAATTTTCAAAGAAATTTGAGGCTTTTAGAAAAATTTCTATCCCGCTAAATGATATGAAATTTATAAAAACTGATTTTGATCCTGAAATAGAGGAAATTGTTGAAACAGAAATAAATATTAATGAATTAGTGAATTTACCTTATCATTATGTAATAATTGGTTTATTAACAGAAAATTCTAAATTAGTGGAAATTGGACTTCTTTTTACTATAAATGTTGAGAAAAACTTTATATTACTTTATTCAGACTTGACTTATAAACAGCAACTTCAAATAAAAAAAATCTTGCTTGGGAGTCTTAGATTATCTACAAAAGGTAATCATCAAGGTTATTTATATTTATAGTTATTTCTATGAATTTAATAGCCAAAATCCAAGATTTCTTGTTCTAATTTATTAAAATAATAAGATTGAGGATTTTATTTAGTAAAAAATTATAAAATAAGATTGTATTAGAATTATTATATAACTATAATATTGAATGGTTTATATGGAAGAGGATTTGCTTACTAAGTTTCTTAAATTAATGTCTTCCACTATTACAGACTCTGATCTTGAATTAATCAAACTTGGAAACTCATTAAGTTTAGATTTGGTATCTTTCGCAGAATTAAGAGCTTCACAGCAGGATTTTTTTGTAGATCTTATTAGAGATAAAGCATTAAAGAAGATGAAAAAAAATGGAGACAATATTCTAGCTAATAACGACTGCTTTTACTCTGGGAGTATTGATTTCATGGTATCTGATGAACCTAAAGGAAAAAAATTTTTTCTTTTAGAAACTAATGGCGGATCTCATAGAGGACTTTCTATTATTACTAAAAACCAGCAAGCCCTATTATATAATGGATACCTTGAAGCTATATATCAAGCAATTAAGAAAAATGAAAGAAAAGATGATAAATTTTTTGTATTAATTGGAGTACCGGTTAATGATGCTTTAATCCATGAAAAAGTAATCATGATAGAATATTTCAGAAAAACACTCAAATCAGAAGGACATAGTGTTAAAATTTTCAACAGAGAAAGTTTTAATATCGATTTTAAAGCTAATATCATTTTTCTAATAGCAGATTATAGACATCTCTCTACTTCCCTCTTATTTTCTGAGAATTTTATTAAATATAAAGGTGAAGCAATAAGTGTTTTAATCGGTGATGGTATTGCAAGACGTATAAACAATAAAGATTTTCACGAGCAGATAAAGAAAGATTTTCGCTATATTAAGACAATAATTGTAAACCCAATTTTCAAAGTCACAGATGATAAATCTTTAACATACCTCGCGAGCTTTCTTAGTAAAGATATTTTAAAAAAATATAATCTTAGGTACCTATTATTTACTAAAGCTTTTGATGATAAAGATTTAATAGATAAGTTAAGTTATCTTTTAAAAAATTATAATAAATCATTTATTATTAAACCTAGTGGAGGATCAGGAGGGGCCGGGGTCATCCCTGTTTCTAAGGATGAACAACCAGCTAATTTAAAAAATATTATTGAGACAAGCAAGAACGAGTTTTTTGCTAAATTTATGAAAAATCGTAATCCGTATCCATACACTATACAAGAAAAGGCCAATTTTTCTTTAATTGATTGGAGTGGGGGAAAACATACATTTGACTTAAGGATATATTTAGCTCAACGTAAAGGAATGGTTATACCGATTGGAGGATTAGGAAGAATCGCACGGGGAAATTTTACAGTTGGGTTGAATAAGGAAGAATTTGTTGTTAACTTATCAGGATACGATGGCCAAATTGAAGTGGAACGGGGCATTGGTTTTTCTAAAAAGACGAGTAAATTGCTAAACTTAACTGAAGAAGATTTTGTAAATATGTTTTGTATTGGTTGTGTAATATTTGCTAATATTGTCAAAAATTATAAAAGAATCGTACATTTCTCTAAATGGGACGAAATTATTGATTAGATATTAAAAAATTATTAGTTTTTTATGGTTGTGAGCTTTTAAGGAATAGGAACTAGTAATTTTACTTCTTTAGAGTCAACTTTATTTAAACATTTTACATGATAGAAATAAGACTTTACACCATGAAATTTTCCGCATTTTACATTTCCTAAAGTGAATTGAAATGTATTTTTTAAATTTTCAGCTTTAATATATTTACCACAAATTTTACATTCATACATTTGAAAAATGATATTGTAGATTTTTTCAGAAGAAGTTTAGGATCAAGTTATTTAAACTAAACAAAATATGAAATTTAATCTGATTTCTTGCGTTTTAAGAATTTAAGAATTTGAGTGTTGCCCCAACCAATACACTTTCGTTTTTCTTTTGAGAATGGCCTCCTTTTTTCAATATAAGCACATTTTTCTCTGGAGATTCTAAAATCATTTTATTTTCTTTAAAATTCTTGAATTTTATTACTCTGTCATTTGTACAGTGGATTAACATAACCTTATTAGATAAAATTTTCCACTCTTCTAATGTTAGTTCTTTTTTTGCATTTTGTATCAATAAATAAGGAGATAACATTTTATTTTCTTCATCATTAGGGAACAATTTTACTCCTTTTAAAAAGTAACTTAGCATTATAATAGGATTGTATTTAGGAATATTTTGTTTGTAATATGACATTGAAGAAATTGCAACAATTTTTTCGATATTTCTATCTAAAAAACCTCCAGATAAAACTGTTATTGCACCTATACTAAAACCAACACAAGAGATTTTCATAATAGAAAATTCTTCTTGATTTTTAACCCACTCAATTATTTTTTTAAAATCCTCAATTCTTTTTAAAAAATTACTTCTTTTTCCTGCTTTTTTAGATTTTCCCGTACCTCTGGCATCATAAGCTAAAACAACATAACCTTGGTAAGCAAGCGGATAATAAAAATACTCAAGCGTTTCTTTCGTGTCTGAAAATCCATGACAAACTATAACTATAGCATTTTTTAATTTAGTTTTTGCTTGATTCTGGTTTTTTACCA
>JAHLWJ010000288.1 GCA_019057975.1 Promethearchaeota archaeon
GCCTGAACCTTGAGCTCCTCTTTCGAATGCCACACACTCGCGCTATTGAGAATGGTGGGCAGAATACCTCGCCCGAAAGCTTGGCACTTACACCCCCATCTCACCAAACCCGCCTTCTACGGAAACTAAATGAGTAAGATATAAATTTAAATATAACTTTATGATAATTCTATATATATATAAGACAAAAAGCAAGTGAATAATTATGAATAACCACAAAAATTTGATTTTAAAAATAGCTGTTATAAGTTCTCTCATTATTATATTTAACTTAAATTTCAATCTAAAATTGAATAATCAATTGAGAAATGTTGACAGCTTACAACCTAAAATTTCTGGTTTAACATCTCCTATTATGATAGATGATTTCCCTGGGAGTTTAAATAATTGGACATGGGCTGTTAGTCAATCTTGGTGTAAAGGAAATGGAACTTTTAGCGATCCTTATATTATAGAAAATATAACGATTAATGGAAATAATGTTGGTTGTTGCATTGAAATAAAGAACTCTAATAAGTATTTTATAATACAGAACTGTACAGTATATAATTCGGGAAATGAATTCATGAATGATGCTGGTTTAAAGCTTTATAATACGAGTAATGGGCTTTTGACTAAAAATAATTGCTCAAATCATCAACGTCATGGAATCCTTTTAATTGCAGATTGCATTAATAATACAATCCAAAGTAATAATATCTCAGATAATACCTACTCAGCAATCGTTCTTTGCGAAGGATGTGAATTTAATAAAGTAATTAATAATAAACTTATAAATAATGGGCACACGATATGGTTAAGATCTTTTAAAGAAAATATCTTTTCAGGTAATGTACAACCTTGTAATTATAATTTGATAGATAGCAATTATATTAATAATTCTAATTTTGGCGCTATTTTTCTACAAGAGGGATGTTCTAATAATGTGATCAATAATAATACTATAGATTTATCTCAACACTTAAGTATATATCTAGAAACTGTTAATGGTGGTGATAATTTTAATAATACAATCTCAAATAATACAATTAGTCAAGTTAATGATAATGCCATTGAGATTTATAATTGTACGTATACTAAGATACTTGAAAACGTAATAATCGATTCAAAATATAGCAGGGCATCAATTAGTCAGGCTTGGTCTAAATTTAGTTCAATTTTCAGCAATCAAATTAAAAATTGTGTTGGTCATGGAGTTTATTTAACGGGATGTTACAATAATTCAATCTCAGAGAATATTATAATTAATAATTCTAATGATGGAGTTTGCCTTGGTGATAGTGAAAATAACACTATATCAGAAAACACAATTCAAGATAATAAAATTAATGGAATTAGCCTGTATGAAAGTCACTATAATGATATCTATGACAATGAAATAAGAAATAATAGCTATTGTGGGATTTACACAGCAGAGGGTATTTTTAGCAGTAATAATAATCTATTTTATGAAAATTTCTTTCTTGAAAATAGAAAACATGCTGTTGATCATGGATTTAATAACCATTGGAATTCAACAACAATCGGTAATTTTTGGGATAATTATACTGGTATAGATGCTAATGATGATGGAATTGGAGATACTCCTCACTATATTCCAGGAGTATCAGGTAGTAAAGATAATTATCCAATTTGGGAAGATGGAGAAAGTGTATTTCCTACAATTATAAGGAATTCACCCTCGCCGCCATTCACATTTGGAGCCAGTGCACCCGTTTTTAATTTAACCATATTCGATTTATATTTGCACATGGCTTGGTATAAACTAAATGACACATATACGCATTTTTTTACACCTGTTAATGGTATTAACATCGTATTGATTGATCAAGATAGTTGGGATAGTCTACCTAAAGGAAACCTCTCGATTGATTTCTTCGTAAACGATACTAATAATAATATAGTAAATATAGGTTTAGTTGCGTTCAAAGATTTCCCTCCCGAATCTCCTCCAGAAGAGCCTCCATCAACACCGGGAATTCCATGTGGGTATTATTATCTTATATTTCTAGGGATTGGCATTTTAACGCTATTAATATTCCAAGTAAAAAGAGGAAAATATAGGTTCAATATCAAATTTTAATATTTCTTTTTAATTTATACTCTCTCGTGAAGTTCTCCGGCATTGTCGGGCATAATCATCTCACCTCTCAACTACGAAACAAAAAAAACTCATATAATCTGCCACGCACACAAACTCGATTTACTCTAAGCCTGAACCTCGAGTTCCTCTTTCGAATGCCAAACTCTCGTGCTATTGAGAAGAGTAATCTATAAAAAATTCCTTTTCAGGGCATTAGTATAACTTCCTAAAGTCAAAGCAATAATTTTTCTTTAAATAGTTCTGCTTTAAAAATTATTTAAAACAAGGAAAGTGAAAACTATGGATAAAGATTTATATGAGAAAATAAAAGGTGATCTCCCAGAACAGTTAAGACAAGATATTGAGAAATTTGGTTTAGAGAACTTTGACTTTGAAATATTAGACTCCGCTTCTACTAAAGAAGAATTAAACAGAAAACAGAAAGAATATATTAAAAAATATAATTCACATAAACCTCATGGATACAATTTACCCGAAGAATAACAAATAGCATACTTCCTTAGATTTGAAAGAACTATTCAATTTAAGTTTAATTTCGCTATATACACATCTTATTCTTTTTAAGAAATGGTTTACTGATTAATTTTTAAATTTTATAGAATAAGCAATAATAAAAAAGAAAAATAAAATTTAAGAAGGGAAAGCACTACACTTTTTTGGCTTGAGCTATCTAGTCTTTACCTTCTTCATTTTTAATTTTTTAATGAGTTTAATATAAACAATAATTGCTACCGAAGTAATTAGTGTAACTAGATTAAAACCGGGAATAACCGGTGGTTCTCCTCCATTCGGTGGAGGAATTATAGTTTCTTCTACTAAAATCGTTAGGCAATTTGATGTTTCATTACCTATATTATTTCGAGCAACAATCAAAAAATAATACTCACCATCAGAAAGGGGTCCTATTTCTATAGAATTATTACTTAAGGTCTCAATCCAAGGGGTTTCAGCTTCAATATCCAAAATACAACTTATATCTGAACGATATAAAGAATAGTTATTAGCTCTTATAGAAGAGGTCCAAGTAAGATTAAACATTCCATCATCATCGGGATTTTCAGCGTTTGTACTCAGTGTTAACTCTCCAGGACGATATTCGATGTATTTTAACAGAAATATATCCTCATCCCCGCCACTCGAAAATGATGTTGTAGTTCCCGTTAGATAAATATTATCTGAAGCGTTATCTATGTAAATGTCCTTACCCAATTCATCACCCCCTCCACCCCATTCTTCCATCCAAATTAAATTACCGGATGAATTATATTTAAACAGAGTGCTATTAAATTCTGAAGGTGCATGTTCTGTAGCCCCACTAATGTAAATAAAATCCTTTGAGTCTATGCTTATTCGAGAGCCGAAGTCAAAACTGACAGAAAGATCTCTATCCCAGGTCACGTTCCAAATTTCATTTCCGAAGTTATTGAATTTCACGAGGGAGACATTCAAATCAGGTGCTAAACCAAAAACTCCAATGGATCCTAAAATGTAAATATTATTCTGGGAGTCAAGAGCTATGCCATATCCATCTTCATCATCACTAGTTCCCCATGTACGATTCCATACTTGCTTTCCAGTTGAATTATACTTTGCAATAAATACATCGTATGATGCAAATCCACTTGGATAAGATATATTATTGCCTACTAAATAAACATAGTTATTATTATCTATTACCATATCACGCCCGAAATTTGCCGATCCAGCGCCACCAGGAATAACCTTACTCCAAATTAGATTTAACGAACGATTATATTTAGCAATGAAGGTATCAGAGTCACCATCTATATTAAAACTCTGAGTTGAACCCGTTATATAAAAATTATCTTCTGAATCTATGGAAATCGCATTAGCCGAATCTTGGTAATTTCCACCCCATGTAGCGTTTCCCAAGTAATTACCCGAGTTATCAAATTTAATTACAAATGCGTTAGTTATTCCAGATTCATTGTTATATGTACCTGCAACATATATATCATTATAACTATCGATTGCGATATCGTATGCTTGATCATGGGCATCACCACCCCAACTCACATTCCATTCATAATTTCCTTGATTATCAAGACAAAACAAATAACTATCGGTAAAAGAATTATTTAGAACATAAGATGCAACGAAGATTTTACCATTTGAGTCAATTTTAAGTGCTTGTCCATATTCCCTAAGCGAAGAACCATATATTTTTTCCCAAGAAGTATAAGCAGACACATTAGGTAAGTTGATTTTGGACTTAGATATAGAGTTCATATCTATTGATCGAAGTTCTCCATTAAACGATATACTTCCTAAAAGTACTGAAGCTAAAACTAAAGTTAACATTATAGAATTATTTCGTTTCATATTATTTTTGCCTTTTTGTAAATTTGTTTTTGATTTTAATTGTGATTTTATTTTATTTAAAGATATGGAATTACTTTTAATTTCATCTTTTTCCCTTTTACTTAGCATAAATCACCGATTCTATACTATTTTTAAATTTTGATTTCTAGTATTGTTTTAGCGAATTAACATTTTTGTTTATTTTCCTTTAAATACTATATTTAAAGGAAAAATCAATAGAATATAGTAAAATTAAAGATAGTAAAGAAATGTCACCTTGCTTCTAAAAGGATGTCATGATAGTATTACATTTAAATACTTAAGGATGATTAATAAACATAAAATCAAGAAAAGAAGTCAGTCTAAAATGACAAAAAATAATATACCAAATTCAATTAAGGTAATAATTGATGAATTCATAAGTTATAGTTTTCGTCCTTATACCTATAAAAAGCTAGCTTATCGTTTAGATGTTGAACCTAATACTCTCGTTCAAAGAATCAATAGAAATTTAAGGTACTTTGAAATTAGAGGAGATCGTCCTAAGTTTATTACTTTAAGAAAGGATGTTGAAGAAATATACTTTTATCGTGATAAAAACACCTGCCAGATTTGCCAAAAGAAAAAAGATCCTAACGAATTATTAATACGATTCAAAGATCCTTATCTGGAGGAAAAGAACAAGTTAAATAATTTACAAGATTGGAACAATGTAATCACAAGTTGTCAGGAGTGTAAGGATATTAATTTAATTAAGAGATTATCCTACAAGAAAAAACCAGAATATGATAGTTTTGATAATTACATATGGGAATACAAGGAAATAGAAATAAGGAGTATTTCTAAAGAAAAAAATCCGTATGCTGAGCTTTATTTTCCTGGTTTAAAAGTTAGCGAAAAACAATATGAGCATTATCATGAAGTTAATGAATTAAATGGCCAAGGATGGTATCACATTATTGACGATAACAACGAAAGATGTAAATATTTTTCCGATATACTGAATTATTACGGAAATCAAGGTTGGGAGTTGATTTTAGTGAAACAATATCCCCCAGATGACGATGATTATGATTGGGGAAATGATCGTTATCTATTTAAACGAAAGAAAAAGATTGAGGAGAAATTTTAAGTAGTTTAAATATGAGCTTAAACTTCTTTATTTTAATCAAATACAAACCTATTAGAGGTGATTTTATTGAAGCGTCAAAATAAAAATGGAAGACCAATTTATTCCGATAAAATTTGGAATCATATGCTCGAAAATGGTGAAAAATTACAAAAACTTGGGTATAAGGAAAGTATTAACAAACCAAACCTGTTCTACAAGTGCTTGACATCCAACCAAGACAAAAACGGGATTATCTTTGTTGATATCCGAGGTACCGATGTAATACCAATTTGGGAAGAACCGGACCCAATAGTTTACAAAAACGAAAATCTCGCGTTTACCGATTTTATGAAAGAAGTGGTTAAACTTAAGGGATCCGGAGTATCTATTAGACTTTCCTATTACGATAGCTTTGAACCAGAGGGATGGGGATTTTTTCTTAATAAAATACCCAGTGGATTTTGCAAACGATGTGGTAAAAATAT
>JAHLWJ010000289.1 GCA_019057975.1 Promethearchaeota archaeon
ACCGTTTCATCACAAGGAAGAAATCAGATTTAATCAAATTAGAAAAAAAAGAAAAATTCATAAGGAATAATATTGATTTTTTTTTAGATTATTTTAAAATTAATGATCGGCAAAGCTGGAATTTTAAAAAAGGATTCGTTATTAAGTATAACTTTCCTAGTGCTTATGTTAAGGATATTGAAGCTGATTTTATTTTTCAAAGTGATTTAGAAAATTATTTAAAAAATCAATAATATAGTAATTGAAGATTATCCATGTAGTCCTTTTAAATTACATCTAAAATAAAATCAATCTTTTAATGAGAGAATATCACCTATTAATAGGTAAGTATACAATACAATTCGAGTAGCTTCATCTTTAGAGACAATCGTTGTGTGAGTACCCTTATTTGATGCTTTATAAGTACTGTATAACCTATCTTCAAGGTATTGTAACTGAGAACCAACAATAGATGTAAAACTCTTGGATTTACTAGCTCCAATTATAAATTCTATGATTCGGTTTATATAATGGGCACTATCCAGTTTAATAATTTTTTCATTTCCCTCAATTTCTTTTTTTTTTTCTTCAATGGGAGGATAAACAGTATTTGCTAAGTCTTCTAAAATTCTTCTACAACTATGAACAGCATTTGACCAATCCTCAGTATTCTCTGAATTCAAATTATCATATACGGCATTAAAGCGTTTGACAGATTCCGGTACTAATTTACCTATTTTTTTATCTACTTTTTCTCGAATATTAGCAAAGATATCATCTGCTATATTGGAATATTCTAATTCAAGATACTTTTGCAAAACATATTGATAGATAAATGAACGTCGGCTTGCTAATCTCTGTGATGCAATAATGTTTCTTTCGCGGATATCTGTACGTTCCTTCCAATTTCCAGTGTATGTTCTCGGGCTTTGTTGTGGATTTGCAGAAGAAAACGATATATCGGCATCCTTAGCTACTTCAATAGCTATTCTATTAAAATCTAATTCTCCCTCAAGTTGTTCAATCGATTCGTGATATATATATTGTGTACTATCTTCAGACTTGAGCCTGTTAGCTTTAATGCCTAATTTCCATTTATCCTTAGGAACAAATCCACTGGGACTAGTTGGATATCCAGAAATTTCATATCCCATAATTTCTGTCATCTCAAAATCATTAATAAGTCTAACGAGACGAGCGGTCTTGAGGGCTATGTTGGATAACGGTATTTCGCTTAATTCAATATTTTTAATAATTTCTTCTGATAATCTTAATGCCTCATTAAGAGCTTTTTTAGTAGCCGGAATTTTCTCATCTGACAAGTACTATCCCTCTTTTTCCAATAAATAATCTGGATTTACATTATTTTAAGAAAAACGAGTATAAAAATTTTAAGTTAAAGTTAAAACTTAATAATTCATTCAAAATATACAAGATAAATTTCAAGATAAGGATCATTAAAGGTGCAAACTATGGCTGAAAGGCGCGAATATGCTCAAAGATATAAAAAACTATGGAAATCACTTTCAGGATGGTTAAAAAATAGTTCTGGATGGAAGATTGGAGGTGTAGCTAAAGAAGGTTCACGTCGAGAAGGTGATTTTAAGAATAAGAGCGATTTAGATATGGACTTTTGGATTTCAGAACCTTATCAAAAGCAAAAGGTTTATGAAGACATAATCCCCAAATTGCGTAAAGATTATGAAGGAAGCCAAGTACAGAAGGGTAGGTCCGAAAATGTAATTAAATTCGCTCAGAATGGTCTCAAGGTTGATATTGTCCTATTACCAAAAAAGAAATTTCGGGAGAAAAGAGAAAAATATAAAAAGTAGATTGGAAAAATTACTTGCAATTCAGAGTCTATTCCAAAAATTGAATATCCTAGAAATTAAAGATAAAGATATCAAATTGGTTCTAAATTAACACCTATAGAAGTTAGTCTAGAAGCTCGATCCTTACAATTATTAAAAAAGTCTAAAGTATTTTTCTTGATCTCTTCCTGTCGTTTATTATTAGTCGTCCACTCCTTAAAAATCTCAACAAATTTATTTAATCCTTAACAAATATGTGTAATATTAAAAGAAAATTAATTTCTATATTATACGATAAATCGATATTTGTATTAAGATGTATGAAGAAAAATTTGAATTTTACAAGAAATTAATTCTTGATAAACTATATTTTCTAACAAGAAGGAGTATAGTGGAATCGAAGGGTTGGTACCATTTGTATGAAAAAGAAGAGCTTGTCCAAAATCCGCCTGAAGATGATACTTATATTATAGATGCTGCCTGGGGAGATTTAATATCAAAATATTATGTAGAAGAAATAGCCCGGATGATTAGATTTACATTACAAGGATTGATTAGATATGAAGTAGCAAATGGGCCTTCTATAACTATTACTTTTAATGAACTACTAATTCCGGTTTTAATTGCTCAATTTGAATATGAAAGGAGTGGGGAACGAGGCATGGATTACGATTACTTACGAGATTTCGTTGCGGATCATCATGAAATTATTATATCCGAGAATGATATTGATACGGTTATGGCTATATTGGGTAACATGAATTACTTAAATATAACGCATACAGTTTCAGGATCTATTGTATACATCGGAATGAGAGATACTGGTAAAGTTAAGGCAATAAAAAGTAGACATAAAAGTCCCATTGAAAATGCAATAAAAAGATTAGCACCCCGTCTATTTGAATTTGATTATTATGAAAAAAATATAAATTCTTGTTCATTAAGATTAAAAAATTGGGTTGATCAGTTCGAAGACGAAAAGGAAAAGTTGGCAGCCCTTTTCCTAGTGGAGAATTTACACATTGTTACAAATGAAATGTCTAATCAGATCTGGTTAGATTACTTTAATGAAAATCTGAGTAACCTCAATCAAGATAATATATTTTATTGTGCAGCAGGAGGTCCTGGAAGTAGTGGAGAAGCTTGGCGACACAAGTTTATTCGTGCGATTGATTTTGGAAAACAGCAAAGCCGTACACTAAAGGCAATACAAGAAAAAATAGAAGAGTCATATTGGGAAGAAAAATATATAATATTCTTCGATGACATAATAGGTTCTGGAGATCAATTTAAAAATTTCTTTGAAGAATATTTAATGACTAATACTGGTACATCTTATGAATTGCTAGATCAATTTGAAAGTGTAAATATAATATATTTTGTTGTCGTAGCAACCAAAGAAGGAATCAATTATATTACTCGAAATACTCCTTTACAAGAAGAAAATATAAAATATGGGTATTTATTAAATAAACTTTTTGACCCAACAAATCCCACATGGAAAAAGACTACCCCTGTTTCAAGAGAAGTATGTTTGCAAACCTGTCAGAAATACGGTGAAACTTTATATCCTGAGTATCCACTTGGATTTCTTGATTCTCAACTCTTGGTTGCGTTTCAAGATCATACACCAGATAATACAATACCAGTATTATGGATGTCTGAAGACTCAAATTGGGAAGCATTATTAAGAAGATAATTTAATAGGAAAAAAAGAAAAGATAACTCTAAGATATGAATACTTAAATTGAAAAGAAAAATAAAAAGAGTTTGTGAATTTAAGTATCTTCTTCGTAGCCATGAATGTAGTTATATTATTCTTCGGTTAGAGTGTCTATTTTTATACTCATGGCATCAAGCTTCAAAATTCTCACTTTATCATCAATATAAGTTTGTACATCAACTATTCTGGGTTTAATATTTTTTTTATTTTGAACAATATACTCAGACATCAAAGCTTGAAGACCAAATGACATTTTTCCTCGAAATATACCTCTTGATGAACAATTCTGGAAGGTTTTTTATGGTTACAAATAGTAGAGAAATGATTTCAAAAATCCAAGAATAGAATCATATGAAATTAATATTGATACTTAAATTAATAATGTAGTTCACTTCATTTTTTTTTTTTCATTTAAATAGATTTGATATTAATATATTATGGAATTAAGTAATATTTCTTTTACAGTCATTTAGAGAAAATGTGAATAGTAAAGATTAAAAAATGAAAGGTAAACTACAAATTAGATTACCACACTGTAGTTAAATGGTTTGCCCAAATTAAAAAATTAAAGGAATTATATTGAGAGAAGAACATCAGATGGATGAGAAAAAAAAGTTTTATTGTAGTAATAACCCAAGAAAAGTTTCAGAAAAAGTTTATAGTTCCGAAAATAATTTGATTTATATCAATCAAAAAGATGTTTTCATAAACCTAGTAACCGATCAAGCAGATGATAACGCTACAATATTAATAAAAGGATTAATAAGAATAATCCATAAAAATGAATCTATAATTGTAAATCATATTCGAAAAATTGGTGAAAGCGATTGTTTTAATATCAAAAAATATGATGATGAGTTTCATCATTTTGATGGAGAAATCGGTAGAAGAAATATTGCAAGGATTCTGGGTATCGGTTATTCTAATTTTAAGCGGAATTGGGTAATGTCATTAAATAAAAATAAAAATATCGTTTTAAGATTCAAGTCCCTAGTAAAACTTGTTCATTCAACTAATAAATACTTACCAGATAATGTTAAAATTTCAGCGGATAACGCAATCTCTCAATATTTAGAAAAAACTGGAAAATTAAATGATTTAAGAATTCAAATTGCATTAATTTTCAATAGCTATGTGAATAACCCTTTAGGGTTTTCTGATATTTCTATACTGTTAGGAAAAAATAGGATGTATTTAAATCTGTTAAGCGAAAATTTAAAGGAAACTTTGGAATTTGAGCATATTAACAAATATATCATTTTACTCTCTTCAATTTTCTTATTAGATGGAAAATCTTTTAGGAAAAACGACCTCAAGTTAAATGATCCTAAATCTCTTAGAGATCTGAAAAATAAAAGTTATAATTTGATACTTAATCTTATGCTAAAAAATATGGTGTTGAACGAAGAATTTATTGGAGAATTTGAGGTAATTTTTTACTCATTTCTAGCTTTAGCTGAGGATGAAGGAGAAAACTTTAACATTAATGATTTTAGTAGAAAAATCACTAATAATCCAAAGGGAATCCTATTTTCAGCAAAACTTAAGGATGGATGGAAATTGTCCATCGAGCAATGCTTGATTATAAAAAAGTTACTACCCAGTCACAATAAATATTCGAAAGAAGCGAAAAACCTCTTAGAAAATTATATCAACTATCGAGAATCATTAAGAGCATCAGAATATCATATTTATTGGCATAATGAAGAAGTTATCAGAGTACATTGTACTATATTGACAGTTAGAGATTTGTGCGTCAATATTTTGAATAATGTACCATTTCCTGTAGAATGTTTTATAAAAAATTTCCCCCCTGAATGGCACACATTTAATCGTCATCATATTTATCTTGCTGATAAAAAATCGATTGATCCTAATAGAATAATACTTACAATAACTCAAAGCCACCCAACTCATGAAAGGCAAACTAAATTAATCAAAAATTTGTTGAACTGGAGGTTTAAAGGTATAAAAGAAATGCCTGTTTATTACCAAAACATTAAGAAAGGGTGTAATAATTGGCTCAAATATCTCAAAAGAAGAGAATATATAGAAAAATATGGGATTGGATGGTTCATTTTGAAATATCTAACTAATGAAAATGGTAGAAATCATTTCATTGAAAGATTTTATCCTACTGCATTTGAAAACAAGAAAAAAAATATCATTTATTTAAATGAACAAGAAAAAAAAGTCGTTGTATTGAATCTTGAAAAAAAAATCAAAGAAGTTATTAAAGATTGGGTAGATAAATACCCCAGATTAATCCCGAAATTACCAAAATATGCTAAATATATTTTTCCCGTCCAAATGCGGATTTATAAATATATTAATTAAAAGATTAATAATAAAAAAAAAGATTAGGAATTTAAGTTCCTTCTTCGTAGCCGTGTATGTAATTATATTGCTCCTCGGTTAACTTGTCGATCTCGACGCCCATTGCTTGAAGTTTTAGGAAGCCCACTCTATCGTCAATATCCACTGGAACATCAATCATTC
>JAHLWJ010000290.1 GCA_019057975.1 Promethearchaeota archaeon
GATTTTTCCATGAGTCAAAATCATCTGGAAAGAGTGATATAATTTGCTTATAAATTGGAATTTCAATTATTAAGGATTTACATTGGTTGAAAGGTTCTCCATTCATATAGATATTAGTCTTAATGTTTTCTAATTTGACTGTAAGATATTTATTAATATTAAATTCATTCGTACTTGAACTCATTTTATAATCCCTCTTGATATGCTTTTTCTTGGAAAAAAATTGTTGTATCTTCATGTATTTTTACTGCATCAGCCTGAGGAGTATGATTAATGACAATTAAATATATTTTTTTTTTGCCAGAACAAAATGAAAAAATATCTCCTATAGAAACTAAACTATTTTTTAATTTCTCAACTAAAATATTTGGATTTTTTAACACAATATTTTGTTGAAATCCTGCAAGTGAAACCTGTTGGGCTAAGTAACTTTTTATTCTTCTAATTCTAACTATATCGTCTATTGAAGCATTGAGATTTCTCCTTAAAATAGCATCAATCCTTACAATTTTTGTACCTTTGTCTTTAAGATCACTTGGAAATGCTATTGCTGCTGTAGATTTTTTCGTAGAATCATTATAAATACATATAATATCACCTGCGTTGAGATTATTTTCAAAAATTATTTCGGGATCAATTCGAGCAATATTTTTTCCAAAATCCACTTTAAATACATCTTTTACACTAAATTTCATATTTTTCATTATGCATCATATATCTATTTCTTAAGACTATTTAAATAAAAAATCATGATTGGGTACTAAATTCAGTGATGGCAAGATATGTCGAACTAATATGGTTGTTTAGATGTGGATTTTATATCTAGTTTTTAGCAAATAACAAAGAGACTAATATAAAATCCTTATACTATTATTTTGAGGTATTACGAGGGATTTTAATTGGACAATTTTAAAAAATCTTAAAAATAAAAATTTAAAAAATAGTTTTTTTCATTAGATGCCTTTACTTATTCGTTTTCTTTTGCGCAATAGAATTATTGTAACTGTCGCTACTCCTATTCCCCCTGCAGTTGATATGATTGCGGTAATGATTATTGCGAGAGGGAATTCTTGAGCAGGTTTTCCACCATCTTTATTCAAGGTATCAGGATCTACTGCGATGTGTGTCTCGAAGTATTTATCTTCATATCCATCAGCAGAGATTACCATTTTTAATAAGATTGGATCTTCTCCAGGGGCTACGGTTATTGGATCCAAAGATACAAAATAGAATCCGTTCCCAAGATCAATAATATTATCAGAGACATCTATGCCATTCCACCACATCTGAATTGTTACTGAATTAATTCCTTGTCCAGTCTCATCAAATACAAAGAAGGTTAAATTAAAGCGTTCGAGTGAATAAGAGTGATCAGAAATCTCCACATATAACAGATAATCGGGGATGTCTTTTATGACGATTACGTCTTTAAACCCTATATGCCCAGCAATATCTATAGCATATATCTGGTGGTCACATAACCATTTGGTAGAGCATCCCATAAGGTTTGATTTATAATTCCCGTTAATTCGGTAAAGGTTGTATTAATTATACCTCCATCCATCGTATACCAAGTTTTATTTAAATTTCCTTCTTCAATGGATATAATATAGGCAGGAGCAAATTCCCCGAAAACAGAATAGATAATAGGATAATTAATCTCTATTGTTGGAGTTAGAATATCTTTAAAGACAGTAATTTCAGCAGATTTAAAATTTCCTGCAGTATTATTCACAAAGAATCTAATTGTTACACTTTTATCTTCATATGTATCCCACGCAGTTTGATTTATTGTTCCAGAGGATCCTATGAAGGTGTAAATAGTCGTACCATTATCTAATGTATACCATGAAGTATCGAAAATTGGGAAGTATATTGAAACATTGAAACTTGGGGCAGTTGCTCCAAAAACATCGCCAGGGTTAGGTGAATTTATTATGATAACATGTGGACCATCATCCCATATTGGATAATTATCCACATTTCCTCCTGCAGGGACATCATATGGAGTATCCCCAATCCCATCGTCATCTATATCTAATCCCCCATAATCGTCCCAATAATTTCCTATTGTTCCATTGTCCCATTGGTTATTTCCATAATCTTGTGCATTGTTTAAAGAATTACTATAGATCCAATTATAGAATAATAAATTACCATCACATCCAGTTAAAATTGATATTCCATACCAATCATTTTCATAAATAAAATTCCCCGAAACGGTGTTATAATCACCATCCACTAGATTTATCCCAATCAAACATTTGTTTACGGTGTTTCCAAAAATCTTGTTATTATTACTGCTAAGACGTATAGATATCCCATATGTGTTGTAATTTACGGTGTTTCCAAAAATCTTGTTATTATTACTGCTAAGACGTATTAATATCCCATATGTGTTGTAATTTACGGTGTTTCCCGAAATGGTGATGTTCTCACACGCTAATAAAATTATACCGTTTATCAGTACGTTATTTGAACAATTGTTATTTGTTAAGGTTCCATTATTGGTATCAGATAATTTTATGCCCCCAGCCCAATCTCCACCATGCGCATTGTAAACTTTACAATTTCTAATAATAAAATAGCTATTTTTAGAATTTTTAATCTCGATACAGTTACCCGCATTTTGTCCATCAATCATGACATACTCAATTACATAAGGATCGTTCCATGTGCCAAAGCCGCTACACCACGAGTTTTCGAGAACAATTTTGCCCCAGTTGTAATTAGGGTCAGAATCGTCTATAAATATAGGAGTTCCAGTAAGATTGAACAAGACCGTAAAACGTATTATATCGGAGGGGTATATAGTTGCAAGCGAGTCTGTCCCAAACACTTGAATTGTGTGAGGACCACCTTGCATAGGAAATGTGGTATTTCCAGCAATTGTTCTATTGGGTTGATTATCTAAAGAATATCCTATCCAATCAAAATCAATAGAAGTATCAAAACTAAGTAGCAATCCTTCGTTAAAGTTATTTCCTATATTGTAGTTAGGATCCCAAGAATAGCCTACTGCATCAATATATCTATCAGTAGAAAAAGGATTTGACCATAAATTAAATCGATAGATCGTTTCATTAGAGCTAAAAATATAAGGTCCAAATTGTGTTCCGTCAATATATAAATACCATTGATATTGACCTAATCCCATGTAACCTCCTGTTGTACACTCGAAATCAATCCGTATATGATACCATTGATTATTATTAGCCACTACTCCCATATCATGCCAAGCGATATTATCAGCATAATAAAATGTATTACCTACTCCGATTTGCATCTGACAAACGGGATTGTCTCCTGACAACCTACATTGAGCAAAAGAAGAGGCTGCATCTTCATTCGCAACCCAAAATTCAACGGTCCCAGAGTCCTGCTCTCCAGCAGCAAAGTATTGCGTCGTACTAGAGCGATCCATATAACAATCATATACTTTACGATGTCCATTAAATTCTTCTATTACTGCCCATGAACTAAACGATCCCGTTTGCCAATCTCCATGTTCTTGACCATTTAACGTATCTTCAAATCCATAAGTCGCTGGATAATAACCACTCATCGGTCCGAAATATGTTTTGTTTTCAGGAGTAACTATAGTGATATTTGAAGCAGCACTCTTTAAATCGGTCTCATCATAAAATTCCATTTTTTCTTCTTTATTCCCTTGATCATCGATGATATTAATTTTGCTGATAGTCGATAACGCGAGAAATAACCCTAAAGTTATTATAATTATTTTTAATTTGTGTTTATTTTTCATTAGATTTCAACTAAAAATTATTGGATTAAGTATCAAACTGACAAATTAGTATTTAACGATTTTGCATGTAATGCTTCTACACTTTTGAAATGATAAATGCAAAAATTAATTTTTATGATGAATCCAGACCATTTTAAATAGGTGAAGTGATAAGGACTGATTTTCTATAGTATTTATTTTAAATATAGTAAATATTCTCACCGAAAATCCTAATAAACCCATATTAAAATGACAAGGAAGATATCTCAAACATAAATCATTAAACCTGATACAGTCAAACAAGAAATACCTACAACCGTAGAACATTTATCTTTAGAGAATTTAATAGAATAGGTGTGTGAAAATATTTAAACCCCATCACTGAGTTTTGTAACCACCCAAAATCATAAAATATTGATCAAAATATTTTCAAAAATTGGGTGGTGTAAAAGAAAAAATTAAATTAAAAGCTGTGAACAACTATAACTCGAAATTTAACTACAAATTAATAAATAAGAAAAAAAAATTTTTATATTAGAATCCTTTTCTTAATAAGTTTCCCGCAATTACGAGTCTTTGAATTTCAGAGGTGCCTTCATAAATTTTTGGCTACACAGCTGGGATAGCTGCACATTCACCCATTTTAGCATCTCTGAAATATCTCTCTACAGGGTATGCCTTCATTAAACCATATCCTCCATGGATTTGAACCGCACCATGAGCTGCTAGCATTGCCGCTTCAGCAGCTACTAGCTTCGCCATTGAACTAGCCATTCCAAATTCTTTCCCATTATCATGTAAATAAGCTGCTTTATATGTGAATAACCGAGCTGATTCCACTGCACATGCCATATCCGCTATCTTCCATTGTATGCCCTGAAATCTTCCTATCGGTTTTCCGAACTGGACTCTTTCATTTGAATATTTGACTGAAGCTTCTAGTGCTGCTTGTCCTAATCCCACACATTGGGCAGCAATACCTATTCTACCGAAATCCAGTATTTTCATTGCCATTTTAAAGCCCTCTCCAATAGTTCCTAAAATATTCTCTTGGGGTACTCGAACATCTTCGAACACAAGTTCTGAAGTATTTGATGCTCTCACACCTAATTTATCCTCTTTTACTCCAACCGAATAACCAGGTGTATCACCATCAACAATAAAAACTGTCAATTGTCTTCTACTATCTTTTTCTCCTGTTTTTGCCACTACTAATAATGTTTTAGCGATACCTCCAGATGTAGCGAAGATCTTTGTCCCGTTTAAGATATATTCATCACCATCTTTAACTGCTGTTAATTGAACTCCTCCCGCATCTGAACCAGCATTTGCTTCAGTTAAACAAAAAGCTCCCACTTTGTTACCTTTTGCAAGATCTTCTAAATAATTTTGTTTTTGGTCTTCAGTTCCAAATTTATAAATAGGGTAAGCTACAACGCCATTATGCACAGCAATGGTAATTCCCCAAGCAGCATCTGCACGCGCAATTTCTTCAATAACAATACTAAAGGCTATTGTATCATTGTGAAGCCCAGCTCCTCCAAAATCTTCTGGGAGACAAGCACCAAAATAATTCATTTCTTGCATTTTTTTAAAGGCTGTTTCATCTAATTCTTGTTTCTCATCGCTTTCCTTTGCTACGGGTACAAGATATTCCTCAGCAAAATCTCTTGTAATTTTTTTTAACATTTTTTGTTTTTCAGTTAATGAAAAATCCATAATAATCACAATAACTAATTTTCTGTTTTTTAAATAATCTATTTTAAAGAATTAGTTTACAATCCTAATTATATTTTTTTAAATTTTTATCAGAGCGAGAAATTGGTAAATACCCATATTTTATCACCTTAATAAAAAGGCATTTTTTTTTACAAAATTTTTAAATAGTATTAAGTTGAAACTAGATAGTGACTTAGTTAATCAATTAGATAAGTTTTTATACAAAAGAAAAATAAAAACCTGTTGTTCAAAATACTGTTTAAGTCTTTTTGATAATAATTTATAATTCTAAAAGGATATGAAACTCCAATGGAAATTGAACAAGTATTTTTGAAACTATTTGGGAGAAATCTCGTAAGTTACAAAAAGCTTGAAAATGGCCAGGTCGTAGGTTCAGGGATCCTCAATCCAATTCTAGATAGATTAAGTGTGTTTCGCTTACTCTTAGTTATTCTTTTACAAGCTAAGTTCTATAAAAATATGGAAGTTGGAAGATGGAAAGGAAAGT
>JAHLWJ010000291.1 GCA_019057975.1 Promethearchaeota archaeon
GCTTGAGTGAAGTCAGAGAATTCAGGAGAGTAGCTGGCGGGGCACCAGCTAATGTAGCAGTGGGAGCTGCCAGGATAGGGCTGAAAGTTGCCTTTGTTGGTAGAGTAGGAGATGATGAATTTGGGCATTTTTTGAAAAATACATTGGTGGAAAATAAAGTTGATGTCAGCCAGATGCAGTTTGACCGCAAGGTAAGAACAGGCCTTGCCTTTGTTGCTCTTCCTACTCCAAATACTAGAGAGTTTCTTTTTTACAGAAATCCAAGTGCTGATATGATGCTTGATTCAAAAGAATTTGATAAAACCTTTATAAAAGATACGAAAGTTTTTCACTTTGGTTCTATAACATTAGTCAGCGAACCCGGCAGATCATCTACATATGATGCAGTTAATTTAGCTAAATCAAATGGGGTAGTAATATCATACGACCCAAATTTGAGACTGAACCTTTGGCCTTGTGCAGAGGAAGCAAAAAATAAAATAATAGAGGCAATACCTTTAGCTGATATTATGAAAGTAAATGATGAAGAACTATTTTTTATAACAGGAGAAAAAGATATTAAAAAAGGATTACAAAAGCTAATTTCCAATGGTCCTAAATTATGTATTGTAACTATGGGTGCTAATGGTTGTGTTTATTCTACAAGTAAATATACAGGACTACTTCCTGCATTTAAAGTTAAAACTGTGGATGCTACCGGTTGTGGGGATAGTTTTGTTGCTGGACTGCTGGTAGGTCTGGTAGAAAGTGAACTTGACAGGTTAATTGAGAATCAGGGAAAAATTATTTCCGTACTTAAATTTGCAAGTGCAGCTGCAGCCATCACTTCTATTAGGAAGGGTGTCATTGCCTCTCTCCCTTATAGAGCTGAGATAGAAAAGTTTATCTTGAGGGTATAGTTTTAAACAGAGTTTTTAGGAATTATGGGTCTGATATGATAGACAGGAAAATGTTTTTAATGAATAAAATTAATATAAAAGAATAAGTGATATATGCTTTTAAAAAAATTTTTACTTTGTGTTTATTTCTTTAAGATAAGCATAAAGATTAGATAGAAGGAGAGTAAAATTTGAATAATGATCTTTTAAAGGCTAAGGTAAGTAAATTGTTTTATCAAGGTGGTCTATCGAAAATAGAAATAGGTAAGAAACTGCGAATTTCTAGATTTAAGGTAGCCCAGCTATTAGAAGATGCATTAAAGGATGGAATGGTTAAAATTATTATAAACGAACCTCAAAATACTTTTTTGGATTTAGAAAGTTCTTTAGAAGAAAAATTTAAAATTTATAGAGCATCAGTAGTAGAAACCTCTTTTAGCTATGAAGAGACAAAGAAGAATATTGGGAGAGCTGCAGCTAATTGCCTGCTGGATATGGCATATGATGGTGATGTAATAGGTGTTGCCTGGGGAACTACAATTTATGAAATGGTTAATTTTCTTCCTTTGTCAATAGAAAGAAATAATATTTCGGTAGTTCAGATTACTGGAGGATTAAACCAGGTTTCTATGGATTTCAATGCTATAGAGCTTACTCGCAGAGTGGCTAAAGCATTTGGTGCTAAAAGTTACCAACTTTATGCTCCAGCGATAGTTGACAGTATTGATACAAAAAATGTTTTAATGTCAGAAAGCAATATCAAAAAGACAATAGAGATGTTTAGTAAAATTAATATAGCCATAGTTGGAGTTGGAAGTGTAGTTCCTGAGCCTTCTACAATGCTGTATAGAGATGGATTCATAAGAAAAGAAGATTTTGAGAATATATCAAAATGTGGTGCAGTAGGAGATATTAACTCATATTTTTACGATAAAAATGGAAACAGGTGTAAAACAGAATTAGAGAGAAGAACAATTGGAATAGACTTAGATCATCTCAGGAGAGTCAGGTATGTAATGGCTGTTTGTGGTGGTAAATTTAAAGCTGATGCTATATACGGTGCTCTGAAAGGAAAAATTATAAATATAATTGTTACTGATAAGGAAACTGCGAGAGAAATGTTAAAAAAATAATATATTAGAATCAGATCTTAAGAGAGATACTTAAAAAAGGTGTTGGTAATATCTAACTTGTTTAATGTCTATAATTTTTTCTTATTTTAATATCTGTGCTTAAAATATTATCAATCTTTTTCAAGTAATAAAAAAATAATGAAAATTTTCTTGACTTATTATAAATTTTCGTTTAAATTATCATATGTATTATAAATTAACTTATGAGTTAAATATACTTTATTTTTAGTATTTAATATCATATGTTAATATTTATTTCTAATGATTTTGAATTATGTGCAATGATTTAATTAAAATATTAAAGAAGAGGTCAAACATAGCTCGCCAAAAGATAATTGAGGTAACGACTGAAGTAGAAGGTGGGCATCTTGCAGGTTCCTTGTCTTGCATAGATATTTTAATCGCTCTTTATTTTAAAGTATTAAAACATAAGCCAGATAATCCAAATTGGGAAAATAGAGATAGATTTATATTAAGTAAGGGCCATGGGGCGCCTGCTCTTTATACAGTACTGGCTATGAGCAAGTATTTTCCGGAAGAGGAACTTTTTACTTTAAGAAAAATTAACTCCAGGCTTCAGGGCCATCCAGATTGTAAGAAATTACCAGGAATTGAAATTTCTACTGGTTCACTTGGGCAAGGATTATCTGCGGCAGTTGGAATGGCATTGGGCTATAAGTATGACGGTAAGAAGGATTCTCAAATTTACTGCCTGCTTGGTGATGGAGAATGTGATGAAGGACAGGTATGGGAGGCTGCTATGTTTGCTTCAAGTTACAATCTTAAAAATATAACAGTAATTATAGATAGAAATGGTTATCAGATAGATGGAAGGACAAAAGATGTAATGAAGCTTGAGCCTTTAGATTTAAAATGGAAAAGTTTTGGATGGGAAGTAGAAGAAATAGATGGGCATGATATGGGAAAAATAGTAGATGTTTTGGAAAAAAGCAGAGGAAGAAGAATTGTAATAGTTGCTCATACCATAAAGGGAAAGGGAGTATCATTTTTAGAAAATAATAATGCTTATCATGCTAAACCCTGTTGCAGGGAGGATTGCAGAAAAGCGATAGATGAGCTTTCTAAGAAATATGAGCTTATGTAGAGATGAGACTCTTATATATTTATATCTACAAGAAATTAGTCATACTGGTGTTGTTAATAGAGTATGCTTATTTGATTATGTTTAAGCAAGAGGCAGGAAAGTAAGCCTTTAAGAATATCTGTTGCAAGCAACAAGGATAATAGAAGGATTTAATTTAATAACATGTAGAATTGATAAGTAAAAGAAGATGAGTTACAGATGGAAATTTTAGATGAACTAAAAAAATCAACAAGGCAGGCGTATGGCGAAGTCCTACTCGAGCTTGGCAAGGAGAAGAATAATCTATTTGTAATGGATGCTGATCTTTCTGTGTCCACAAAAACTTGTTATTTTGCTAATAAGTTTCCAGAAAGATTTTATAATGCTGGGGTTGCAGAGCAAAATATGATTGGTATCGCTTCTGGCCTGTCAAAAACAGGAAAGACTGTTATTGTTTCTACTCTGGCTGTTTTTGCTCCAGGGAGGGTATTTGACCAGGTAAGAAATACGCTTGTTCATTCCAATTGTGATGTAAAAATAGTTGTTACGCATGGGGGAATTTCTGTAGGAAAAGATGGCTCTTCTCATCAATCAATTGAGGATATAGCTCTTGCAAGAGTAATTCCTGGAATGAGAGTAATTGTCCCCTGTGATGCGGTAGAAACTAAAAAAGTTATTAAGAAGATAGTAGATATCCCAGGTCCTTTTTATGTACGTCTGGGTAGAGCAGAGGTTCCTATTATAACTTCAGAGGAAACTGAGTTTGAAATTGGGAAAGGATATGTTTTAAAAGAAGGAAAAGATGTAACTCTTATTGGCTGCGGGATGACTGTTTTTGAAATAATAAAAGCAGCAGATATTTTAGCAGGTGAAAATATAGATGCAGAAGTTATTAATATGTCTTCTATAAAACCTATAGATGGAGATCTTATCCTAAAGAGTGCTAATAAGACGAAAAAAATATTTACATGTGAAGAACATAGTATAATTGGTGGTCTTGGCAGTGCAGTTCTTGAAACTTTGGAAGAGAAAAGAGATGTGTTTGCAAAAAGAATTGGAATTCAGGATTGCTTTGGAGAATCTGGTCTGCCAGAAGAACTTTTTGAAAAATATGGGCTGTCCGCAGCTAAAATAGCTGAAAAGGTAAAAAAGTATATAAATTAAGTGTAAAGCTATTGTCATTAGCTAATAGGTTCAGTAAATTAATGAAGTGATTAATAGTTTTTAATTAAGAGAAATATAAAAGCAGAATAGCAAAATAGTTTTATGGAAAAGATTAGTAAAAATATTCTTAATGTAGCTATAGCTGGTAGTCTTGAAACAGATACTGGCCAAAAAACATCAACTCTAATTGAGCAGATAGAATCATTAAAAGATATAAATATTAGAGCTGTTTATAATAAGGATATAAAAGAGGCTGAATTAATTTTAAAAAAAGCTAATTTAATAGAGAAATTTGAATACATTAATAATTTAAATGCCCTAAAGAAGTCTAAAGCTGAAAATATTATTACTGATAATTTGGAGATATTTTTAGGTATAGAAAATATTGATGTTGCCATAGTGACAGAAGTGGATACTAAAATAGCTGTTGATGTAATCTATAAGAGCTTAAAGAGCAGGATAAGCGTAATTAATATGAATGCAGTATCTGAAGTAACTTTAGGTCTTTTCTTTAAAAATTTAGCTGATTCAAACAATATTATTTATAGTGTAGGTGCAGGCGATGAACCAGCAGTAACACTGGATCTTATTAATTTCTGTGAAAAGTTGGGCTTGGATATAATTTGTGCTGGCAAGGGCAAAAATAATCCATTAAATATATATTGTACACCTGATGATTTTATTGAAAAAGGAAAGCAAATAAAAGTAAGTCCCAGAAGCATTGCATCTTTTGTGGATGGGACAAAAACAATGTTAGAAATGGCTATTTTATCAAACGCAACTGGAATACCTATAGATAAGGATGGAATGCACGGTCCGAAAGTAAATGTAGCTGATCTGATGAAGACTTTTAATCTGAAAGAAAATGGTGGAGTCTTATATAATATTCCTGTTATAGATTATGTTATTGGAGATATAGCCCCGGGTGTGTTTGTGGTGTTTACCTCTAAACAAGAATCAATAATAAATGAACTTAAGTACCTCAAGATGGGTGATGGTCCTAATTTTGTTCTTTATAAGCCATATCATTTAGGAAATATTGAATCTCCACTGTCAGTCTATGATGTAGTTTTAAAAGGAAAACCTACACTTACAGTAAAGGATAGGATGATAACAGCAGTTGTAGCTAGAGCAAAGAAAGATTTAAAACCAGAGGGCATTATTGGCACAGTAGGGGGTTATGATTTTTCAGGGCTTGCAATTGATTATAAAGAAATGCTAAATAAAAATTATGTTCCCATAGGTTTGGTTGAAGACAGTAGAGTTAAAAAAGATATTATAAAAGATGAGATTATATCTTTTAAAAGTATAGAATGCGATCCTTGTAATATTATTTTTGAATTATGGAATAAGCAAATAAAGCTTTTTTAGGATAATTCGGTAATAAAAGCACACGCCTTCATCCCATATATCTGCTGTATTTGCTCCATAGGTCTCAGATAGCATAGGGCTTTGTTTTATTAGGTAACCTCACCCGACCCACATAGGTCTTATATACAGTTTGTGTTCCTCAGACCAGGATTTTGCCTTAAGGCTTCCTTCAGATTTCACCTCATAATGGACACCTTTGCCTTTGGCTAACGGTTGGTGCAATCAACCCCCCGTAGTGGACTTTCACCACCAATCTTGTGCCCATGCCAGGCGCACTAAAAGTAACCTGATAAGGAACCCTGTCAGGTTCTTTGTGATTCATTATTAACTGC
>JAHLWJ010000001.1 GCA_019057975.1 Promethearchaeota archaeon
GCTTCAGAGGAAATGCCAAAGATTGATGAGTCTCAATTCTAAATTATTATAAATTCATTTTTTTTTTTTCTTTCAATATTGGTTTAGAGAAAATATTAAAATTTAAGGATACTTTAAATATTAAAAGTTCAAGAGATTGGTAATTATTGAACCCACTTTCAATTATTATTGTTTGCTTTTTATACTTTTTTGGCCTAATTCTTTTCTATATCACTTATTTAACAAAACAGAAAAGTGAAAAAAGAGCTTTCATCAATAATCTTGCAAACTCAATTATATTTATAATTTCAATTACAATTAATTTATTTATTATCCATTTTATAAATCCTAATAATACTCGTTTTATTGCTTTTCCTTTTGATATTTTAATGCTCCTTTTTATTATTTTTTTTATCCCCTTTTTTTCAATTTTGGTGATCAAGGAAAAGAGAAAAATTGAAAATGGGAAAATAGATCTTGAAGAATTTAAATCAACATCGAAAATTTTACCCTTAAAATATGATATATATAGAAAATTGACGCATTTAGTTGTATTGGGGATAATATTTTTCTATTTTACTTTAGGTTTTTTAACTCAGAATGTTTTTAAATATATTTCAGAACTACTACCTAACTTTTTCATTGAAATGTTTGATATGGGTAAAGATATTATGGTTTTTACTCAGAACTTAGTAGTCTTTTTAGTCGGAGTTTCTTTAATTGGATTATTAACTGCAGATTTTACAAGAATTCTTATACCAAAATATTATCCTTTAAAACCAGTAAATCAAATACTTAAAGAAAAGGAATTATATATGAGATTAGGGCCTCACATCTCGATGAGTATTGGTTGTTTTTCTATAATCCTTTTGTATGGTCTTATTCAGCCAGTCGGTCCTTTGATAATTTGTGCTTCAATGGCTATGGCTGTTTTTGGAGATACAGCATCGAATTTATTTGGTCGAACGTTAGGAAAAAGAAAAATCCGCAATACAGACAAAACTTATGAAGGTTTATTTGCTGGAGTCATTATTGCATTCATCTCAGGCTTTATAGTATTATTATCCCTAAAAGAATTTTACTTGCCAAAGAACTTTGGGCTATTTATTTTACCATTATTAGGGGCTATAATCCTTGGTTTTATAGATTACTTAGATCTAGAAATAGATGATAATTTATCTTATAATTTCATTCTTTCAACAGTATTATTTTTTAGTTCACTCCTTCTCTTCTAAAATTATTTTAATAGATTTGACTTAACAAAAGTTTTTTCAATTAAGGTGATTTTATTTATGAAAATGATGGAAGAAAAATTAAAAATCGATAAAATTTCTAAGGGGACAGTTATCGATCATATTGATGCAGGATATGCTTTAACAATTCTTGGTCTTACTGGTCTTGATGAATCTAAGAATTTAATAACTATAGGTGTTAACGTCTCTTCTAAAAAGTATCAAACAAAAGATATGATCAAAATTGAAAACGTATTTTTAAATGAAACTCAAATGCAACAAATTTCGATACTATCTCCAAACGCCAGTATTTCTTTAATTGAAAATTATAAGGTAATCGAAAAGAAGAAAGTGAAAATTCCAAAAATTATAAAAAAGCTCATACTCTGTGTTAATCAAACGTGCATTTCGAATTCTGATGAACCAATTAATTCTGAATTCTTAGTCTTAGAAGAAAAACCTTTAAAGATTCAATGTGTCTATTGCGAACGTATTTACAAGCTCGAAGAAATAGTATTTACCTCTAAAGAAAAAAAGGAAAAAATAGTAAAACAAAGAATTCAGTTATGAGATAGTGCGTTAAATCATTTTTAAACAAATATTTCTAAAATTGAAGAGAAATCAGGGATGAAAAAAAGAATAGTGTGAGTAAAAACACCCCCAATCATAAACAAAAAGAAGAATATACCTATCCCTGGTGATATGATATTTTTCCAAGCCCATTCTTCCTTATCATATTCAAATTTAAAAATAAAAAAATTTACAATGAAAGGAAATATAAACCACCAAGTTAACATCCATAAAAATAAAAACCATCCTATTAATCCAAATATTAATCTTCCAATAATAGCACTTAAAAAACCAGTTATAGCCCGTATCCAATATAGTTTTGTTTCTTTTTCTAATCGAAGATCTAAATCTTTCTTTGACTTCTTTTCTACTTTAATTGATTTATTTTGAAGTTCTTTCTTTTTTTCCTTTATTAACTTTTGCCTTCTTTTTTTAATATCTACTTTCTTGCGCTTTCCCATAATTATTGATATAAATATTATTTACTATAAAAATAATTATATAACTTGATAAACTAAAAATTAGATAAAACATTATGAAAATCACAAAAGTATTCTCTAATTTCGATGTATTCGCCATTGTTAAAGAATTGGATACGATCCTAAGAGAGGGTTCAATTTCTAATATATATGAAGTTCAAGACTTATTAATTTTAAAAATAAATACGAATTTTGGAAAAAAAAATTTAATTATTAAAAAAGATTCACGGATTAATATAACAGAATATGATTATCCTATTCCTTCATTCCCCAATCAGTATATCAGAACCTTAAGAAAGTTTCTAAGAAATAGACAAATATTAGGAGTTTCTCAATACAAGCTTGATAGAATTATCATAATAGAATTAACTAATAGAGGGGAAGGAACCTGGAAATTTGTGATTGAGTTGTTTAATAAGGGGAATTTCTTAATTCTTGATCAAAATAACATTATAATCATTGCTAAAAAATATCGGAAATTTAAGGATCGCACTATTCTTGCTAAGAAAGAATACAATTTTCCCATTTCTCAAAAGACAGATTTCTTCTCGATAAATAGACAGGATTTTGAAGCTTTATTTAAATTATCTGATAATGAAATTGTAAGAGACATATCAAGAAAATTAAAGCTATCTGGTTTATATAGTGAAGAATTATGTAAAAGAGCTAAGATTGATAAGAAAAAACTTGGTAAAAATCTAAGTGAAGCAGATTTTAACACCTTATATGAATCATTCAAGGGAATAAGAAATCAGCTCTTATTTGGTTCAATAGATGGCCATATTATATTAGATCAACAAGGAAATGAAGTCATTGTTTTACCATTTGAAACTGAGATTTTTAAAGATTATGAAAAGGTAAAATATCCTAGTTTTAATGCAGCTGTCGATGTTTTTTATTCAAAAATTGATTATGAATCCATTAATACTCCTAAAGATCAAAAAATAAAAGATCAGATCAAACCTCAAGAAAAGATACTAAAGAATCAACAAGATTATCTTGAAGAGCTTAGAGAGAAAAAGAAAAAATACTATATAATAGGAGACTTTCTATATGCTAATTTTAATAAATTTGAAAAGTTATTATCAGTTATATTGGATGCGAGAAAAAAAGGATACCCGTGGAAGGAAATCAACGATAAATTACAGCAAGCAAAGATAGAAGGGTTAGATGGAGCGGAGTTTTTTGATAAAATTTTACCTTCAATGAATCAGCTTTTAATTAAAATCAATGGAAATGACGTATATATAGATTTAAGAAAAAGTTTTGGAGAAAATGCAAATGTAATTTATTCGAAAGGGAAAAAAGCTGAAAAAAAGATAAAAGGTACTATAAAAGCAATTACAGACACAAAAGAAAAAATTGAAAAATTAAGACTTAAAAAGGAATCAATAGATACCGGAATTGATTTCCTAATCAGAAAACCAAAGAAAAAGTGGTATGAAAAATTTAGGTGGTTTAAATCATCCGATGGATTTTTAATTATTGGTGGAAGAGATGCTACTTCAAATGAAATAATCTTCAAAAAGCATTTGGACACTAATGATTTAGTATTCCATACAAACTTTCCTGGTTCTCCTTTAGTGGTGATTAAAAATCCAAATAATCAGGAAATTACACCTGAAGCTATTAATGAAACCGCAGAATTTGTTGCTAGTTATTCACGAGCTTGGAAAGAGAATTGGGGTGTAGTGGATATATTTTATGTAGGGCCTACCCAAATAACAAAAACACCTCCATCAGGAGAATACTTACAAAAGGGTTCTTTTATAATTTCAGGGAAAAAGAATCTTATAAAAAATGTAAATACAGAATTAACGATTGGATTAAAATTTATTGAATTAAATGATAGATCGAATAAGGAAAGACAAGTTTTCTTTCCTAAAATTATTTGTGGTCCTGAAATAGCAATCAAAAAACAAACAAATCATACAATAACTATAATACCATCTAAATCAAGTAGCTTAACCGCGGGAAAATTAGCTAAAGAAATAAAATCTTATTATTTTAGAGATGTAGATAAAGAACTAAAAAAGTGGTTAGAAATATTATCCTTTGATGAAATACTTTTATTTCTTCCTAGTGGATCGTCTATGATTAAATTAGATGCTTAAATGAGACTTTGCCATTTTTTTATTTCACGGATATTTCTATAATTATCAAATAGAATACCATTAACACCTAAAGTTATCAACGATTTAATTTTGTCTAATGGGTTTTTATAACTAAGAAAATCCCAAGATAACGATATAATCTCGTTCTTATGACATGTTTCAATAAATTCTCGCGAAGTTAAACTCGATTTTAAACTAATTATATCAATTTTAAATTTTGCAATTTTATCCTTACTTAACTCTAAAAATTCTGTTAAAGACAATCCTTGTCCATTGGTAATGTTATAACAAATTTTACTCTGAGGTAAGTTATTTTTAAATTCTAATAAATCTGTTAAATATTTTCCACTAATAATACAATCTCCTAACAAATCATTTTTTATAATTGTTTTAACAATATCGTCAATTAAATTTATTTCTTTTAACTCTATCATAAATTTAGTTTTTCCTTTTAGCTCATTAAAGATATCTGTTAATAAAGGAATAGGAGATAGGTTAACTTTTGTTCTGAAATTTAATATCTCTTTATACGTAAGATTATTTACTAATCCTGAACCATTAGTAGTCCTTTTTAAAGTAGAATCATGTATTACAATAAGTTTCTTATCCTTAGTTTTTCGAACATCAAATTCAAGATGGTTAGCACCATATTCTATTGCCTTCTTGAAAGCTAAGATTGTATTTTCATCAAAAGATCTTCTAGTTCCTCTATGTCCGATAAATAGAAAGTCTTGAATCATTATTTCTTAAGTTGTTATAATTCTTGGACTATATATAAATAAATTATAATTACTAATAGCCCAATAAAAGTAAAAGCAAATACCCAAAGATTCAATAAAGTCTGCCCTAAAGAAAGAACAATGAGTAATAATAGTTCTTTCCAGTTTAATGGTTTACCAGTTAATTCTTTATAATTCCCAACACTAATCATCATAAATAGAAATAATAAGAGAATTGTACCCACTTTTATCAAAACATCTAACATATTAAATAAAATATTAATATTAGTAAAAATGGAAATAACTCCTACATTAAAAAGAAGTGAAATAGCATAAAAAATTATACTAAGAACACAGGAAATTATAACTGTTCTATAGGCAAATTTATCTTCAGATTTTCTTTTGATCTTTGATTTTTGCTCTTTTATTTGATCCTTAGGAATTTTTGACATATTTTAACTTCTTAGTCTTTCAATTTTTTCTTTTAATTTGAAAATTTTATAAATATAGTACCCAAAGAGAATTCCAATAACGCTAAATGCTATAATTGAAAAAATGAAGAGGAATAACTCTGTAAGTATTATTTCTTTCACAACGGGGGCTTTAATATTAATAAGAATTATTTCACTTTTCAAAATGCCCTCCGGATATGAAGGTCTGTCTCCATATGTTATGTTAAACGCATAACTCTCACCATAATCCAATATTGAATCTTTATTTTCTCCATTTGTATTGGGTTGTCCAATCGGAATAGAAAATTCGTAAATGGAGACATCTCCTTCTAATTTCGCCGCACCTTCACCATCACATCTAGTATCGTTTAAAAACAAGCTGTTATTAATGTGATAATCGAGATATGTAAATTCATTCATACTAATATTAGAAAACTGAATAAACTTCGCGTCAAGAAAATCCTCCAAATTCTCTGAAGAATTTGTGGAAATTAATAAGCCAAAAAATTCAGTAGTATTGTGGTATTCAGGCACCAAATCAAGTTGTATTGATATAAAAAGTTTTTGGTTGGTTTGCATTACCCATAAATCTATATCTAAATCTTTTAGTTCAAAATCTATTAGTTTAATAGCTTCTTTCCATTCACCTGTTGATTCATCAATATTCCCATCAATATTAGGAGCTTGTCCAAATTCAGGATCAATTTCTACTGCGGCACCATAACCATTTGTTATATAAAAAGATGAAGCTATAGAAATACTTAACAATAGAATCCATACTGATACAAAAAAAGCTGTTTTCCTCAAAGTAAATAAGCCGTTTATTTATTAATTGTTATATCATTAGTTTTGTTTAATAATAAAATTGATAATTAAAATTTAATTTAATATTTTTCCCTACTTTATTCTATAATAATCAATTTTTACAACAATTAAAATTATCAAAAAAAAAATCAGTAAAATAATATCTCAGTCTTTATTTAATTTATGCCAAAAATTTAGGAAGGAAAACAATACAGTTGAACTTATTCATGTAAACAATAATATAGTTAATCAAATTTTTGATTTCACGTTTGGCTTCAGATTGATTACTATTATTATACTCAGCAAATGGTTTTGGTCCGATGGCTACAAGAACGCCTGTTAAATCTTTTTCTCTCTTTATAAAAAACCAAAATGGTTTATTTTTTTCATTATCCTTAACAATTATCAACATCCAAGGATTTAATGTCCAATCATTTTCATCTGGATCTAACACTTTTTCTATAGCTTTATGTGTAAAATATTTTTTAGATATCTTTATTGACTTAATAAGGGCATTAAAAAAGCTCCTTTTTATAATTAAATATCCCCCAAAATAAGTTTTAGTATCAAATAATTCTAGTGTTTGGTCAGTTCCATCTGATAATTTGAGAAATACTTTCCAGGGTTCCATAATTAAGAGTCTCTACTATTCTTTACTAATACTTCTTCAATTTTTATTTCTTTAAATGTATTTTTAATCTTATCTAATGAATTTTTTAAACTCTTGTTTTTATTGTCAGAAGTGCTTAAATTTAGATAACACTCATAATATATGTGCTTTTTTATTTTTAAAAATCCAGATGTATGAATAACTTGAAATTTCTGAAGTATTTTTGATATCTCCTTTAATATCTTTTTTGATAATTTTAAACCATATAAACTAATCTTAACGACTTTTTCTTTCTTTATGGGGTAAATTGATAATTTAATAGAATTTTCAATAGAAGATTGAATGATTAATAAATTATTATATTCTCTTAAGTTTTTAAATTTCGAGAGAGAAATTCTCAAATTAGTGTTTAAAAAATCCTCTAATTGTTGAATATACGCATCCGTTATGTTTAAACTATCCATTTTATATACAAATGATATTTTCAATTCATTATTATTTTATTCTTTTTTATGATATTGACTAATTTTTTTTTTAATGATTTTATGGTACCAGAAGTCTTTAATGGAGATAAAATCACTTTTTTTCCATTAATTTCTTGTACAAGAGTCAATGCTGTAATAATTACTTCTTTAGTTTCATGAGAGAATCTTATAATAGCATAATTCTCTTTTAAATTTAGATCAACTAACCATAATCCAATTTTATTTGCTTCCTTCATCCCAAAATATCGCCATATTGACTGCCAAATAGATTTCAAAATAATATTTTGATCAAGAAACAGATCTGATTCCCTTATTATTTTGAACATAATGTATCTTTGCCTTTCTTTTAAAATGATTATAATTCCCCTCTTAGTTTAATTAAATGTTTGTTTGAATTTATTATTATAAATAATTTTAGTTTTTTCTACTAGCATTTTTGGATTTGTAATGTATGCTTTTTTTGCTATACTTAAAGGAATTTCTAAAAGTGAATGACAAATGCTTATTAATGCTCTTGGATGTCTGTAATCAAATAAATTCATAAAATTTCCACTAATTATATAATTTGCTTTTGATCTTAGTGCTAATTGGGTGAATTTATATAAATTTCTAAAATTTTTAGATTGAATAGTTTTATTATTTACCATAATTGGAGCCAGTGAAAATTCTATAAAAGTATTATTCTGTTTAGTTAGAGAAATTACTCCAGGAGTGAGTGTTTTTATAATTTCTGGATCAGAAAAAGAAACAATATCAACTCTTGAATCTTTTGAACATTGTAATTGTACTTCCTTGTTCAAGGATTCTATCGAAAGAATATCCTTAAAATTATTAAATTTTTTTATTTTTTTCTTAAATTCTTCAATAGTTTTTAATCTTAAATTAATTCGGAAATAAATATTAATTTTTAATTCATTTTCAACTTTATATCTAATATCTGAAGGAACTTTATCAATCCCATTCTTTGGTTCTAAAATTATATTTTTTATACCTAACTGTTCACAAAATTTTAATCTATTCTTAATTTCATCAATATTTTCTATATCTACGGGCAATCTTGATTCAAAATATGACAATTAGGTATTTACCTCAAAAAAATGCTTTACATTATATAATTAATTAAGGAATTATAAAAATAAAAAAATTTTTTTATAAATAAATATTTAAAATGTTGATTTTTTGAAAAAAAGGGGAGATTTTTGTGATTAAAAGAAGAAAGCTCTCAGAAGTGAGAAAAAAGATTGAAGATGGTACTGCAGTCGTACTAACGGTTCAAGAATTAATAAATCGAATTAGTGATGATGAAAAAGTCAAGTTTGAAGATGTTGATGTGATAACAACAGCTACAAAAGCACTCATGAGTGGAATTATGGGAATCTTTTCTTTTCGACTGACACCACCTAGAACTTTGCGGAAATTCACAGAAGTGAGTATGAATGGAATACCATGCTTTTCTGGACCTTGTCCAAATGAGTATTTAGGTATAGTAGATTTAATAGTTTATGGAACATCTCAAAGTAAAACAATAGAGAAATATTGTGGGGGCTCTTTGTTTAGAGAGATTGTAGAGGGAAAATCAATAGAAATTATTGCAAAGAGTGCTGAAGGTGAAACAGTAAAAAAAGAAATGACTATAGATGATATGCAATTTGCTAAATTAATGGGTACTAGACAATCTATTAAAAATTACAATGCAATGATTAATTGTGAAACATACAAAGTAAATACTATTTTTTCTTGCCTTCCATTTAACCCTAATAATACAGAAATTACTTTTTCTGGATGTGGTGCTTTAAACCCTTTTCAAAATGATCCAGACTTTGAGTCTTTTGGTGTTGGTTCACCTATTCTAGTTAATGGAAATATAGGTTATCTTGTTGGACCTGGTACGCGAAATTATGTTGCTAAACCTAATATGATGACAATAGCACCTTTTAAGGGGATGAAACCAGAATATATGGGGGCGTTTAGAACTTCTTATGGATTAGAACCAATATGTAGTTTAGCCCTTCCAATCCCAATATTAAATGAAAATATTTTTCGTAATCTCGTAAAATCTGACAGAGATGTTAAATTAAATATATTAAGTCTAGTAGGGAGAGAAAAAGTAGGAGAAATTACATATGGGGATGTTTGGGATAATAATTTCAGAATGAAGTTTAATCCTGAAGTATGTAGAAGATGCAATAAATGTGATGTTATTGGTGAATGCCCAACAAACGCATTTATAATCAATAACGGAATTATTACTGGAATAGATCGATCTCTCTGTTTTAATTGTGGAAATTGTGCTTATTTATGTCCGGAAGCCTTTGAATTAGACTTGAAAACAATTAAATTTGAAGGAAAGGATGTACCAATTGTTTTAAGACAATCGGATAGAAACGGAGCAATTACTTTAGCTGAGCAATTGAAATCTATGATCCTCAACAGAGAATTTCCTTTAAAGAAACCGATTAGTAAATTAAAATTTGCTAAAGCTGTAAAATAAGAAGTAATCTATATATAAGATAAAGGCAGGAAAATCCGGTAAGCTTAACTTTTAGTCTTTTTATCTTGTTAATAATCTCAATTTTTACGTAAAATTAGGGACTTTCTAATATGTATATTTTTACTGCTCTTTTTTCAGTAATAAAGTTTATCTTTAATTTGCAATTTAGGGAATTATGAGTAATCAAATATTAAATGGTGGAGATTTAACAGTCAAAATCCTTTTAAAAGAAGGAGTTTCAAAAATATTTGGGTTAGTTGGTGGTGAATTATTAAAAATATATGATGCCATAGAACGTTGGGGTCGAGAGCAGGGGATCGACACAGTTATGGTAAGACATGAGCAAGCAGGGGGACATATGGCAGACGCTTGGGCTAGAGCTACTGGAGATATTGGGGTTTGTTTAGGCACTGTTGGACCTGGAGTGACTCATCTTGTCCCTGCTGTAGCCACTGCTAATGCTGACTCCATTCCTTTATTAGTTATTGGTGCTCAGATCGGTAGGATGTTCGAAGATACTGGTATTCTACAAGGCGGAATTGATCAAATAGCTTTAATGAAACCTATAACAAAAGCTCAAATACAAGTAGAAGAACCTGATGAAATCCCTAAAGCTCTTCAAAAAGCAATAAGATTTGCTTTATCTGGAAGAAGGGGGCCCGTTTACATCGAGTTTAGGGAAACTGCTTTGGTTAGAAACGCTACTGAGGATGCTAATAAGAAAATTTTAAACCCTGAAAAATACAGGTCTTTTAATAGACCAAGTGGTGGGCCCGAAGATATTAAACTAGCAGTTGAAATCTTAAAAAATGCTGAAAAACCGTTAATCATAGCGGGTGGGGGTGTAATTGCTTCAGAAGCTTCAAATGAATTAATCCTTCTATCTGAAACCTATGTTATCCCTTCAGGAACTACAATCAACGGGATTGGATCAATCGGTAGTGATAAAAAAACCTTTTTAGATTCTTATTTGATTAATGCTTCATATCGCACGGCAGCGTCTGAAGCAGATGTAGTTTTATCATTTGGATGCAAGTGGGATTATTCAATATTTTATGGGACACACCCTCTCTGGAATCAAGATCAGAAGGTAATTCAAATTGATATTGATCCAAACGAAATTGGCAAAAATAGACCAATCGAAGTAGGGATTATTGGGGATTGTAAAGAAGTTATTAATCAATTACTATATGAAATGGAGGAAAATCTCCCAAAAAATAAAATAACAGAATGGACAGAATGGAATAATTATTTACAAGAAATTAGACATAATCAATTAAACTCAAATTTAAAATTACTAAAATCCAAAAAATCACCAATGAAACCAGAAAGACTGGTATATGAATTGTTTGATTTTATTCCTGAAGATGCACAAATAGTTCTAGATGGAGGTGATATTGTAGTTTTTTCCTACAAATTTATCAATCATAAACCACGGTCGCCTAGATCAACATTTTTCCCTATTTCAATGGGGCATCTAGGCATTGGTATTCCATATTCGATTGCAGTCAAAATAGCAAAACCAGATAAACTTGTTGTTTGTTTGACGGGAGATGGAAGTTTTTTGTTCAATGTTCAGGAATTAGAGACTGCCGTAAGATTAAATTTGCCTATAATCGTTGTTATTGCTAATAATTGTGCATGGGGGATGATAAAAAGTAATCAAAAAAAGGGTTTTGGAAAAAGATATTGCGATGTAGATTTCCCTCCAATTAATTATTCTGAAATAGCTAGAGGTTTTGGGTGTTATGGAGAAAAGATTGAAAAACCAGAAGATATAAAACAGGCAATACAAAGAGCAATAGATTCTAAAAAACCAGCAGTCATAGATGTTGATATTGCTTTTGAAACCCCCACTCCAATGAGGTTTTTAGCTCAATATAAAAAGAATATGGGACTTTTTGGATAATGAATACTGTTTAAAAAAATTTAATCTAAGAATGAGATGAAATTATGAGTGAAAAATTTTTAGAAGGAAAAGTTGTCCTTATTACAGGGGCAGGTAGTGGATTTGGGCGTGAAATGGCTCTTGCATTCGCAAGTAAAGGTGCAAATTTAGTTTTAAATGATATCAATTTAGAAAGTATTGATAAAACTCGTGAAATGGTTCTAAATTTATGTAATGTTGATATCTTATTAGCAGAAGCAGATATTTCTGATGAGGAACAAGTAGATACCATGAGAAAAAATGTATTTCAAAAATTTGATAATATATTTCTACTGGTAAATAATGCTGGAATAAGAGGGGGGTCGTCATCTTTAAAAACTAAGACTAAAGACTATAACAGAGTTATGGATGTAAATGTGAAAGGTGCATGGAATGTAACTAAAGCTTTTTATAGAAAAATGATTAAACAAAAATTTAAGCCAGTCGTAGGAAAAATTATTAATATTACATCGTGTGCGGGTACAGAGTGTGGTTTAAATCCTTTTATTGGTATGTATAGTGTAAGTAAAGCCGCACTTATTGCGTTTACAAAACTTTGGGCACTTGAATTAGGGCCAGCTAACATTACAGTAAACGCAATTTGTCCTGGGATTTTTCTTACGCCAATATACAATAATGATCCAGATTTTATTAGGGAATGGATAAAACTTAGAAATATTAAACTTCCTATAGATAAGATTGGAGAAGCTAGCCAGGTTGCGGATATTGCATTATTCTTAGCATCACCAGCTTCCGATTATATTACAGGTCAAAATATTATATTGGATGGTGGAATGACAATTTCAATCAATAAATTATAATTCCATATTTCATCTTATTTTTGAACTAAAATGAAGGTTCGAATAATTTACTTAAGATATTTTTTCACATTCGTCATTAATAACTTTCATAGTTACGTTGAAATCTTGCCACCAATCTTGACCTTGTTGAGCAACTAACATCGGATCTCTTTTTCGAGAGTTTAAACATCTTATTTCTTCTTTTAAAGCTTTAATTTTATTTTTCCAAATTTCAGATAATATACCCTGTAAATTTATTTTTACTTTCTTGACTAACTCTTCATAAGTAACTGAAACATCTTCGATTTTCTGCAGCTTTTGAAGCTGTTCGAATTTTACTTTTTCTTTTGCTCGATTTAAATCGCTACAATTAATATTAATAGAAAAGGGCTCATCTTTACCCCACTTACAAAACTTTTGAATTTCACATAGAGAACAATAATCATTAAAACCTATAGTATAATCCTCTAATCCGATAATTGAATAATTTAAAATTCTGGGCATGAATACCACTTGGTTATTTAACTAAAGATAAAACCAACAAACTATTATACTTTAGGTCAAAAAATTTTTTAAACAGTTATTATTAAATTTATTAGTTAGGTACTGATTTTTAAAAAAATATCATAATACAACTAAATTTCTCAAAAAGGGAGAGTGGCTTAGCCTGGTATAGCGCACGGCTGATAACCGTGAGGTCGGGGGTTCGAAGCCCCCCTTTCCCATTATAAATAAACACATACCACACACATAAACGAATTATTTTTTTACCTTTCGGCTTCCTAAAGGTAAATAAATCGTTTCCATAATACAGAGATATATTTAATTAAAATCTCTAATCCAAAATGCCAAGATCATATTCCCAAATATAATTAATGTTGTAGTTATCTTCTTGGAGATTAATCGAAATTAGATTTAAAAAAGAATTTTATATTTGTAAAGGTTTGATGTATTTTAGATAATTTCTGGCAAACCATCCAACAAAATGCATCTTATCATCTTTTATATTACTTTTTTCTAATGCTCTGTAATAAGATTTCCGAATATTATAAGGAAGATCATACATAATATAATTGTTTTTATACAGAATATAATTCATGATTAATCTACACATTCTTCCATTGCCATCCCTAAAAGGATGTATTGATACAAACATAAAATGCATTAAACAAGCTAATAAAATAGGATGCATTGAGTCTTTATTATCATTATACCAATCAAATAGATCATTTAATAAAGGTATTACCAACTGTGGTGGCGGAGGAACATGATCGCTTCCAGAAATATAAACTTGTTCTTTTCTGATTAATCCTGCAAATTGATCTCCAAGTGGATGTAATGTAAATAGTGTTTTATGCCATTCCAAAACCATTTCCATAGATATTTCTTTATATTCTTTAGATTTTATAATGCTTTCATATATTTGATTATGTACTTTAGCTTCTATTATTTGATAAGTTGGTTTGTTAATTGGAACATTAGGTTCTTCTATAATTAAAGCAACTTCTCTATGAGTTAAAGTCGAACCTTCAATTTTATTTGAATGATAAGTAAATCTAATCCCAAAATTTCTTAAATGTTTAGCTTGAATTGGAGTTGGTAATGATTCAAATTTCTTTCGATATTTCTTATTTATTTGTTCTATTGATTGTTTCCATCTTTTATGAAATATTTCTTTAATGAATTCAATTTTAATATCATCTAAATCTTCAGGAATTTCCGTTCCAATCCCTTTCTCTACTAATTTGATGTTATTATTATCTCTAAAAGAATATCTTAAATAGAAATAATCTTTTCCCCTGACTTGTTTTGTTTCCACAGATACCATATGTAATAATTATCCATACAAATATATAAATATATATTGTTTTTCATAGAAATGTATGGATAATTATCCATACAAATATAGTTATTTTATTACTTTTCTGTCGAATGTATGGATAATTGTTGGGGGAAAATACTTTATTATGTAGAAAATATGTGTTTTTGTCGTATAGAATTCCCCTTTCCCATTTTTTTTTCCACGAGTTAATTTCAATAAACTTCATTTACTTTTTTAATTATAGTACTATATTATAAATCTGAAAATGAAAATCATCATAATCTCTGGAACTCCGGGTTGTGGTAAAACCTCTGTAGCAAATGAATTGTCTAAATTAAATAATGCTAAAATAATTTCCTTAAATGAGTTAGCAATTTCTAAGGATTTTTCCTTCGAGTATGACAATGAAAGGAAAACTTATATTGTTGATTTTAAAATATTTCTCCCTTATATCATGAAAAAAATCAAAAAGATAAGAAAGGAAAATCCTCAATTCTTAATAATAGAGAGTCATTTTTCCGATATTATTCCAAATAAACATATTGATTATGTCTTTATTTTGAGATGTGATCCAGATGAATTGGCTAATCGATTAAAAGGAAAGAAATTTAATTTAAAAAAAATAACTGAAAATGTTCAAACAGAAATATTGGGAAATTGTGTGAATTATTTTATTCAAAAAAAAATAAAAAGACCTCTTTTTGAAATTGATACTACAAACTTAAGTATTGAATCAGTAGCTAAAACAATTGAAGATATAATAGATGGGAAAAAAGATGTAAAAAAGTATAATGTAGGCAAAATTGATTGGTTAGAAAAACTATATCAAGAAGATCGGTTGAAAGAATTTTTCGATTAAAACACAAAAAACAATTAGTGTAAAAATAATGAATTGGGAGATAAATGAAATTGATGCTTTAGGACGGATAGGAAGAATAACTGTAAATAATAAGGAAATGGTTACCCCAAATTTGTTTCCAGTTGTCCATCCTTACAAAAACATCCTTAATATTTCAGATCTGAAGAAGATTGGAGCCCAAAGTGTTTTCACAAATGCTTACATTATTTATCAGAACCCTCAACTAAAAGATATGGTTTTAGAAAAAGGAATTCATAACCATTTGAATTTCGATGGAATTGTAGCCACAGATAGTGGAGCTTTTCAGAAATACATGTATAACAAAACTGATATTGAAATTAATGCAGAAGCCATTGAAAAATTTCAGGAAGAGATTGGTTCAGATTTCCCGGTAATTTTAGATGTACCAGTTCAACCTGATGATAATTATGAAACAGCTAAAGAAAAAGTATATTTATCTATACAAAGAGCTAAAGATAACATTATTCGAAGGTCTAAAAATACATGTTATTGGTTTGGTCCAATTCATGGAGCAAAATATTTTGATTTATTAAAAATAAGTACTGCTGAAATGGCTAAATTAGATTTTAATATTTATGCAATTGGGGGTTTAGTTAAGTCATTATTGAATTATAGGTTTGATTTAGTAATTAAAATTCTTTTAAATGTAAAAAAGAATATTATTTGGAATAAGCCAATTCATATGTTTGGATTAGGGTTGCCACAATTCTTTTCTTTAGCAGTAGCTTGTGGGTGCGATTTAATGGATTCTGCAGCTTATGTTCTTTTTGCCAAAGAAAATAGATATTTTACTTTATCTACAGGAACAAGGAAATTAGAGGAACTCGAAGAATTCCCTTGCCATTGTCCTATTTGTTGCGAATATGAACCTAAGGAAGTAATAAATTTTGAAGATGAATTCCGAACTGAACTATTAGCAAAACATAACTTATATCTTTCATTTTCAGAATTAAGAACCATACGACAAGCGATTAAAGAAGGGAATTTATGGGAGCTCGTAGAGCAAAGAGTGAGAAACCATCCCAATTTAGTAAATGCTTTTAATATAATAAAGTCGAATTTACCGTTTTTTGAAAAGTATGAAAAAATATATAAATCGCACGGAAGATTGTACGCGTCTCCAGAGAGTTTAAATAGACCATTGCTACATCGTTATGATTTAAAATTAAGAAATAACTATAGGGTTCCACTAGAAGCAGAGTTCTTAATACTATTGCCTGTATTGGATGTAAAAGGTTATCAATCACCAAGCGTAAAAAGATGGATGGAGGAAATAGATAATAATACAATTACCTCAAGGAATTTACTTCACATAGCCTTTTTTTCTGAATTCTTTGGAATAATTCCACTCGAATTAAGTTCTTCTTTTCCTATGGGGCAATATGAATCAATAGACGCTTTAGAGTGTAATAATGAGTTATATCGAAATTTAGAACAAAAACTTGAGACTTTCTTTAAATTATACGGTCAACATTATAATCAGTGCGGTGTATTAATTCCAGAAAAATATATTAATCAATTCAATGAAGAGACAGCTTACTCAAAAAAAGATATCATAATTAGCCTATTTGAAAAGGTAAAATCAAATTTTTCGCTAAATATTTCCGTTTTTAATGATTTATCAGGAGTTTTAGAATCTTTCAAGGTTGAGTGATTTTGAAAGTAGTAGAAAGAATTCACGCATGGGGTCATGAGAATATATTATGTACACATAATTCCACAATAGAAATTACTAAAGACAAAAGTCTGACTAAAAAGGGGGATTGTATTATAGGTGTGAACGCTTCAAAAGCTTGTAATGACTTAACTTTAGAACTAAAAAACCAAATAAAAAGTGGAAAAAAAATTAAAGTTATTTTAAAAGTGGATGATATACAAGATTACTTTTATGGTTTTGGAAATCAGGCATTACCGCTACTAAATAGAAACGATATGGTTTTTCGTAAAAGTAAATTTATTTGTAATAGAACTGTTTTAATAAACTGTTCAAAATCATCAGTTGAGTTAAACCGAGATTTAACTAGAACCTTAAGTAACCCTAAAACAAAATTATTGATAATTTTTGAAGTAGATGAATGACAAAACTCTAAATAAAAAAGTTGAAATCGCCTTTTTAAAGCTTAAAAAAACAGATGGCCAGTATTTCATCCAATTCATAAAAGAAAACTTTAAAAATGATTCGATAATTGACCAAAGGTATAAATTAGAGCATAAAGATAACTATATCCTATTCCCATTAGTAGAAAATAAAAAGATAATTAAGAATTTAGTTAGGACGATGGAAAATCTCGTTTCTTTCGAATTAATTTCTGGAAAAGGAATTACCAATCCAAATTTCAAATATAGAACCCTAAAAGAAGAATTAAGAGGGAATATTCCACCTAATTACTTAAATTTAATTCCCAGATCTTATGATATTATCGGAAATATCGCAATTCTTGAGTTTGAGATACCAAATCAAATCAATAATAGTAAATATGATGAATTTAAAAACATAGTAGCTAAAGCAGTGATTAATGTAAACAAAAATGTCCTTTCTGTATTTGAGAAAAAAAGTCAAATCAAAGGGTCTTACCGATTAAGAGATCTAGCCTATTTGGGAGGTGAAAATAATTCTGGAACGGTACACAAAGAAAATGATTGTGTTTTCCACCTCGATATAAAAACTACCTATTTTTCACCAAGATTAGTTTATGAAAGGCGTAGAATTTCGGAAAGCAATATACAAGAAAATGAGGTGATTGTTGACATGTTTAGCGGTGTGGGAACTTTTTCTATCCAAATAGCTAAATTATGTCCAGTAGAAATTCATGCATTCGATTTAAACCCTGCTGCTTATGACTTTCTCAAAAAAAATATTGGTTTAAATAAACTAAAGGGGAAGATTTTTCCTTATAATATGAATATTGAAGATTTAGTTAATCCATCAAATCAAGTAGGAAAGAGGTTACATAATAATGTAGACCGCATAATAATGAATTTGCCTGAAGACTCCATAGATTTTATTGATGTAGCAGGTTTCTTAATGAAAAAATCGGGAGGGATATTGCACTTTTACCAGTTTTCAGAAAAACCAAAGGCAATAGAAATAACAACAAGAACTTTAAAAGAGAAATTAAATGAATTCGATTGGATTATTGACAAATTAATTGCCTCCAAAATTGTAAAATCCTATTCTCCTAAAGCAGAATTAGTTGTAGTTGATTTACATATGAAATATTTAAACTCTTAAATGAAAAATTTATTGTTTATCTTTTTTTATCAATTCGGGGTATATTGGTTCGAATTTTTCATTAAAAAGTTTATGATTCATCCAAATCTTATCCTTATCATTCCACATAAGGTTTAATAAGGGATTATATTCTTTTAAAAAATCTAAATTTCCATACACTGATTTTAATAAGGTCTTCCCGTTCACTAAATCTGTTAAAATTATATAATGTTTAATCTCTAAGTACTGAAAAAGTAGATCAAATACGTTAAAAAATTCATCTAATTCACATTTCGGAAACCAAATCTCAATTAATAATCCATTTTCAAAAGTTCTTTCCTGTTGAAAGCCATATATAAAAAACTCTCCCTCAATTTCATATATTCGACACACATTAAAAAAACTAAATATCTTTATTACTTTTTCATTAAACTCTTGTTTAGTATCAGGCAAAATAATCGATACTTTATCTTGAAAATCTAAATTTTTTAAAGAAAGATAAGGGAAAATTAATTTTTTTTTAAGGAGTTCAGTAATATTGCTAATCTTGGAATTTTGTCTTGTTCCTAAGAATGATTTAATATCGATAGATTGAATATTATATATTTGAATTAAATCTTCATATTCTTGAGTGCCTTGTCCATAAATGTAAGATTCGGATTTTTCATTTAGATCAAATTCTCTTATCTCTGAAATCTTTGGATCATAAGTAGGATTGAATAAAATATCATGCATGTAAGATTTAAATCTAATTGATGAATAATTCCAACCTTCTTTTGTTAAATTGCGATTAAAGTGAATAATATCATAAAATTTCTTTTTATGTAGCAAACAATACTCAGAAACGTTCTTTTTTGATTTTACAAGCCAGTTCAAATAAGTTTTATTAGGTGCTCTGAAGGGAAAGATAAACTCACCAAAAATTGCAGGTGTAGGTTCAATGCAAGCAGGATATTTGATCTTTTGAAATGAATTTATAAAAAGCAATTTGAAATCTATTTCAAAAATCGGAGAACTATAAAAAAATGGTCGAAAGAATAAATAATACTGTGAAAAACCGAATTTCTGAAATGCTGGAAGTATTTTTATAGAGTTTATATATCTCTTGAAGAATTCTTTAGCTTTAACCTCTATGAATTTGGCACGGTTCATCAAATTGATTTCAATGTTATTTCTAAACTCTAACAAATCTTCTAATTCTTTTAAGTCAAAAAATATTTCTTGGCGTGAAATTCTGTCTTTCACAGACTTTTTTAACATATCCATGTTTTGGCTTGTTGACCAAAAAAGATTTTGAATATTATTTTTCAATGGATATTTAGGCCATTCCAATTTATCACCCAAAATCTCCTTAGAATAAATTAAGAGTTGCTTAAATATATCTTTTAAATAATGAAGTTGATTATTTCCAAAATCATAAAAATCTCTTGGTTCAAATTTGGATATTCTCTTAACACCCCTCCAAAAGTAGCGTTTAATAGTGATAATAGATTCTTTGAAGGAAGAATATAAAATTGAGAAAAGAAGTGCTTTTTCTTTTATATTAATAAAATAGGTGTTAATACATAACAATTTTCTTTTTGAAGGAAGTTCTCTAATATTAAAGATAAACATTCTTGGGAAATATAATTTTAGCTTTATTAACGACTTATAAACCTCAGGTGTATCTTTTACTATTAACTGGGGATAATACTTTGCGAATGTGCTAGTTAAAATTGTGTTTATTAGGAAGGGTTTAATTATAGGAGGATCATGATTTAGAAATGCTTCAATTGTAGATTCAATCTTATCGTTTGTGATTTTATACAGACTTAAGGGCTTAAAAACTTCTTCGTATCTTTTTTCTCTCATTCGATAAATTTCTTCAACTAATTTATGACTTTTAACAAATTTTTTTATATTATTTAAATCTAATATTTTAAAATTATAACAAGCATCTAATGCATTGTAGAAAGTTTGAATTTTTTCCACTTTTTCTCTAAATAAGGTTATAGATTGAAAATATAGTGGCACAAAATCACGAAATACAATTTTTTTAATATTTTCTTTTTGAATAAGTAGCTGATCTTCAATATGTTGAAAGAATGCTTTTTTACTTACGAATATTTGGAGTTGATAAATACTAGCTATTTTAGAATGATCATTGAAAATATTATTTATTAAATCTATGTAATTCAACACATGGTTCAGCTGAGAATATAAATACAAAAATCCTTTACTCATATTTTTTTCTAAAAGTTTCAGAAATTCCTGTTTTAATATCTCTGAACTTAAAATTTTTTCAAAAATTTTTTTAAACTCTTTAGTAAAATTGCTCTGTTTTCTCAATTCGTTTTCAATATCTTCTTTTATAGCTTTTAAGGTTCCTATTCTTTTATCAAAAGTTAAACCGGTAACTGAAAAATTTCTTACACGGTCTAGAATTATAAAATCAAAAAGAGATATAGGTACTGAATGAGAAACAGTAGGATATTCAATTTTATATTCAATTTCATATTTATTCTTATACTTTATATTATTGGGATCAATTACTTTATTCACATTCGAGATCTCAGCAAAATAATTTAGATTTATTGGTGAGGCTTTTTTAAAAATTCGGTACAATTCTTTATTAGTGATATAGCCAAATCCTTCCAATATTTCAAAATATTTTATTAAATCGTTTAAATAAACTTTAGGGACAGTAAAATTCAAAGAGATTTCTGTTTCAAAACTGTTTGTAGGGGATTTTGAGGAATGATAAAAAGGCCATTCTTCCATTACCATTTTAATTTTATTTTTCTCTAAAAGAGGATTGAATTTTATTATACATATGATTGTAAAATGGTCGATAGCATCATAGAAAATATCGTATGAGGGTGCGATAGAAGTGCATTTATTAATCCATTGCATATTTTCAGCAAATTTTCTCAAACTTAAATTTGAATCTATCTTTTTATTTTCCTTGAATCTTTTAAATAAAGTCTGATAATCTGATAAGTTTAAGTATAACTTGTTTTCATAGAAGAGATGAATCAAGATCCTTAATGTCTCAATAATATCCTCATTAAAGAATGACCTAGATGTCTTATAGGTATATTTCTCAAAAATTTGGTCATAAAAGTGGTCTATTTTTTCATCTTGGCTCAATGACGCTTTTTCCCTTATTTCGTTAAAAAAAAATTGAACAGAGCTCTCTAATGGTTCTTTTGCCTCAATTTTAAAGAACTTTTGTAATTTGTCAAATTCAGATTGAATAAAATTCCTGTTTACTAAAGAATCTCTTAAAAATTTTTTCCATTCTGAGGAACCTGATAATTTATCAAAATCGTTTTCTACAATTTGATTAATACATATTTTTACGAGTTCACTTGCTTCATTAGGAACGAAAGAATAATATGCCTCCCTGAGTAAAATAAAGGGTAAAAATTTTTGACAGTTTTCATCTACTTTTAATATTAATTTTTTATTTTGAATAACTCTTTCTGTCCCAAAATCAAGAATGGATGTATTTTTCCTTTTTGTGAAATTTTTATCATCAACTAATTTTATTATTATCTCTTTATATAGAGGCTGAAGATTAAGATAATCAATCAATTTAGAAACCAATGAGTTAAAAACATATTGTATTTGGCTTAATCCTTTTCCAATGGACAATTCCTCTAAAATTTTATAATTAAAATGTCCAGACATTTGAGATAACTTTACAATCTTTACCTAATTATTAGATATTTTTTTTATTCTTTAAATGATCTTATCATTTTAATTGATTTATTTATTTTAGTTCACTTTAAAAATCTATATGAAAATATAAAAATATGCCAAATGCTGGAGAATGTAGTAATTAATATTAGAATCTTCAAAAGATTCTCCTATTTTATCCCTCTCTTTTTTATTATCCATTGATTCCAAACTAATATTTGTAAACCATAATAGAAATTATGGTTGTTTAAAAACAGAAACAAAGAATATTGTTCGTAAATATAAATAAATCTTAATCAAATGAATTACAATAAGGAAGAATGAAAATGGAACAAATATTTCAAAATAAGGAAATATTCAGAATTATGTATGTTTTTCCACAAGAAATAGGAAAAGGACCTAATGCTATCTATACATATTTTTTAAGGATTTCTAATTATCTAAATTCCAGAAGAAATGAATTAAAGAGTGAAATTGATGAAATCTATACTGATTTACGATTTGAGGAGTTACCACCATTCAACTTTCAAAATTTATCAATTTATTTAGCTGAATTAAAATTATTAATAGACAAGATATATAATGATTTTCCTTTTAATTTAGTGGCAATTTCTTGTTATTCTTCTTACGAATATTTGAACTCATTAGTTGTAGCAAATCTAATTAAATCTCACATAAATCCTAAAGTTAAAATTGTTATAGGTGGATATCATCCAAGTATTTTTCCTGAAGAGTTTCAATCTGATAAAATACCAAGCTTTATTTATGATCATTTTCCAAAATATAAAGCTCCTTTTGATTTTTTAATTAAAGGGGAGGGAGAAATTGCTTTTTTCAAATTAATAAAGCAACTTCTAAATGATGAACTAAAAAATGGGGATAAAGAAAATAAAGACTATAATATCGTAGAAGGAGAATCATTCCCGTCGCTTGATGATTTACCCCTTATTGACCTTAGTCTTTTAAAAAAATATAAGGAAAAATTAAAGGGTAGACGATTAAATATAGACTTTGGGCGCGGTTGTATGTTTCGGTGTAAAATCTGCATTCCTTCAACTGGAAAGGAGTTGGCGTTCCATAAAAATGTTCGATTTAAATCAATAGATAAGTGTATTGAAGAATTAAGAATCATTAGAGATACTAAATGGTTAGAAACTAATGCTATAGCAATTAGTGACCCAATCTTCTTCCCAAAGAGAAGTCTCCGAAATGAATTCTATACAAAGTTTAGGATGTTTTTAGAAGATGAAGGGAAATTTCCCTATGTTATAGCTATATATGATAGAATCGGTATATGCTCTAAAGAAGACCTCCTTTATTATAAAGAATTTAATATAATACCTATCATAGGATTTGAATCCGCTTCAGTTCCAATGTTAAAAATTTTAAATAAAATCAATTCCCAAGATGAAGAAAGTCTTAAAAGGTACATAAAGAAATTGGAAGATCTCATCATATTTTCAAATGAAATCAATTCAAATATTCAAATGAACTTAATCATAGGTCTTCCTGGCGAAACGAAAGAAGTTATAGAAGAAAATCAAAACTTTTTCTTAGAAAAAAGATTGAATGGAAAGTCTTTAAGTGAAAGATATAGAATTATTATTGATATACGATATTACAAAGCCATCCCAGGGGCTACTCTTTATGATACGTGTGAAACCGAGTATGGGGGAAAAATACACTACAAAGAATGGTGGAAATTGCCCCTTGCAGATCATCGTGTTTATAATAAGATTATAGACCCGAGCAGAGAACTGAGTTTTCTTGAATCTCTAAGATTGAACTATAAGTGGGTAAAAGAATTTATAAGGCATCAGATAAATAACAAGACTCCTTTTTACGATAAGGGTGATTTCAAAATTTTAAGAGAAGGATACTTTAAATTTATTCATATGTACAAGAACAAGGACGCAGATTATTATTCATTTATTCCCGAATTTTGGAAACAAGGCTTTGTTTATCCCTAATTTTTTTCAAGTATTTTAAAAATATGAAAGAAGAATAGGAGGCTAAATTAGAATCGTTTAGAGATTCTAATATTTTAATTTTTTTCTTTCTTAAACAAATTAGAAGCTCTGATAAAATCGGATTTGATTTTAGTATTAGAGTTTTATGAAAATTAAAGGCAGCAATGAAAGATTCAATAAAATAGCTCCAACAATGATAAGATATTCTATGGCAATGAAGCTAGAAAGTAATGTCCCTAATGGCACAAAAATGAAGATTGAAAGATGTCTGAAAGATGCAACCAGATGGAAGTAGACGGACTTATTTCCCTTTTTAAATTTCATTATATAAACTGTTATATTAAGATTAATAATTGTTCCTAAAGACCATCCCACGAAATATAAGATTGTAAAAAAAGTAAAATGAACAGTAGTAAATAATATATATATAATTCCAATTACGGGCATTAAAATGAATATAATTTTTTTGGGTTTTGTTTTTTTTATAATGAAACTCCCAATTGAACTACTCGTTATGCTTATTAGGAAGCAAAAGATTAGAAAAAAATTAAAAAGACTAAAATTATCTGATCCAAATTTATTAAGTAAAAATGGAAAGAAAACGAAGGAAAAAATGGAATCACTGAAAGCAAGAAATACAAAAACACAGAGCAAAACAAGTGTAGTCTTAGAATATGTAGGAAAATTCAGATCATCGGAAATATTAGGCTTTATGGGAGTTTTAATAATTTTATCGGTATTAATTTGATTATCCTCCTTTATAAATGGTAAGATAAATAATAAAGGCACTAAAAGGAGATAGCTATAAATAATTAAAGTTTTCCAAGAGTTAATTGAATATACATCATTAATTAGAAAAAAGTAGAGAAAGAAAGGAAAAGACTTCCCTAATGCTTCGCCAACAAATATAAAAAAAAAGTTTCGCTTTTTAATTTCGCTATTTGGTGAAATGTCGATAATCAACGATTTTGTAGAAACGTCCAACATCGTACTTGATATATAAATAAAAAATAAGAAAACCCCGAAGATTAAGATATTGTTAAACGTAAATCCCAAAAAAATATAGATAAAAGCTAAAGCATATCCTGAAGATAAAATATAATATTTCCGTTGATAACCATTAATTTTATATTTGTCGGTTATTGAAGCGAACACAGGACGTAATAATAAGACGGAATATGCTAGAAATTGTATAAAAGCAAGAATGATCCGATTAATACCTAATACATCAAAAAAAAGAACTGGAAAATACATATTAAGAAAAACAAAAATTGACGAATATACTAAATAAATAAGTACATATGAGAGGTAATTTACATTAAAATATGATTTAGATGCAAGCTTTTTTGATTTTAACATGATTCATTTTATGGTTGGATTATAATTATTTAAAGAAAACAAAAAGCATCATAGAACCGGCGTAATAGCTGCTCAAGTTAGCCTTGACGATTGCAAAATTAGGTTTAAGGGTTATTGTATTTTTAGATTTTGTATTAATTTGTAGACTTTAAATACAAGGATCTTAACCTTAATATGCAATGCTCTATTTCTTGGAACCGAAAAAAATAGTTCATTCTTCAGGAGGGGTACTAGAAGACATAATCAATGGTTTAGAGAATTGGTGTATTGCGTTTAATGAATTTTTTATAATTTTTTCCAAATATCTCAAATTTATATTTGTTTTTATAATTTTTTTTATAGGAATTTTAACATTATTGAGATTGAGAGGTGTATATCGTCAATCAAGATTAGTAGGGACTGATAAACAAGAAGATACATTTACGAAAACTAGGTTAGTTCTTGGTTCGCTTTATATCTTTTTGGCTTTCGGGATCTTGTTTAATTATTTAACCTTTTTCTTTATCTGGATTTTGGAACCTCTACCTGATCGATTAATTTATAATTTCATTGATTTTATTGGAATTGATCCGTTATACATGAATGGTATAATGGATATTTCTACTTCTCAATATCCTCATGAAAAGACTATTTATTATTGCTTTTCATTTGCATCACTGATGTCAGTTTTAAGTATATTATTATGTTTATGGTATCTAATAAATAATAATCGACTTATCAACAATCCTATGAGAGCCTTTGGTGGTTTAATTTCAGGTATTATGGGGGGTATTTTATTTGGTTTTACTACTTATCTTCCATTTTTTTTATGATATGATGTATTATCCTCATAATCCAACGTATCAATAAATTTTATGAGTTCATCATTAATTATTACCTTAAAAACAAGTACTATGTATAGAACGAAACATTTAAATAATCTATTTATATATATATTATTTGCATCAGAGATTATATTCGATTTTCAGTCACGTGAAATTTTGAGTAATTAAAACAAATTTCTAATCGCTATACGGGTTATATTTCAATACAAATATGGGTATAAGGAATTTTTATAATTATAAAAATATAAAACGGTTGTTATTATGGAAATAGAATCAGATTTAAGTAATTTTTCAAATTCATGCCCTGAATGTGGGGGCAAGGTCATACCACTCCATGAAAGGGGAGAAATTGTTTGTGGACAATGTGGATTGGTCATAAGTGAACGAATTGTAGATATTTCTCATAGTGGTAAAAGGGCATTTACTAAACAGGAAAAAGAAAATAGAGAAAGAACAGGCTCTCCCATTTCAATTCTATTACCAGATATGGGTTTAAGCACAATAATAGATAAATCTAACATTCAAAGCCCTGATTTGAAACGAGCTGCTAAATGGAATTCCAGAATGACATGGGATAAGCGAAATATGTTAATAGCGACAACAGAATTAAAAAGAATTGGGAGTAATTTAAACTTACCTAACCATGTAAAGAAAGCAGCCATACGGCTTTATATTGAGGCTTTTAAAAAGAAACTTCTTAGGGGAAGGTCAATTAATGGAATGGTTGCTGCTTGCTTGTATTTTGCTTGTAGAGAAAGAAAAATACCCCGAACTCTACAAGAGATCCTGGAACAAACATCCATAAGTGCGAAAAATGTTAGAAGATGTTATAGAACTTTAATCAGAGAACTAAATTTAAAAGTCCCTTCCACTGATCCAATTTCTCTTATTCCGCGCTTTATTGCAGAGTTAGAGCTAGATACGGATGCAGAGAATAGCACAATTAAGATTTTGCAAACGTTCATATCAAGGTTTTCTACTTCTGGAAAAGATCCAAAAGGATTATGCGCGGGAGCATTATACTTAGTTTGTAAAATGAAGGATAAGCGAATATCACAGAAAGAGATTGCAAATTTAGTTGGGGTAACTGAGGTAACCCTTCGCTCAAGATATAAAGAACTGATTAAAATGCTAAATATTATGGTATGATTTTAAATTAAAAATAAATTTTATTTTTATTATTCTTTTTTTATCATTAATTTTAGGAAATCAGGTAATGTTAGCAAATAGCCTTGAGCATTTGGAAGCTGATTTTTAATCTTGATAAATAATTGAGAATAATTTTCTGCTCGGTCTTTTTGTTTTAATACATCATTTCGTGTTTGTTCTCGAATAGATTCAACAGGGATTCCTCTCATTACTGTACGAGCGGGGATTGTTAATCCAGGTGGGACTTGGCTTCCATTCATAATGATGACTCCTTCACCTATCGAGGCATCTTCATAGATTAAGGTTCCTTCCTTTATTTGTACATAGTCTTCCATGAAACACCCTAGTAATGCGACTCCGGATTCAATTATACAGTATCTACCAATATTAATAGAACTTCTTTGAGATCGCGTTAACATCATTACTCCATTAAAAATTGTCGAATATTCGCCTATGATAATTGGTGAATTTTCTGCCCGAATGATTGAGCCTGGCCATATAATTGCATTATCGTTTATTTTTATATCTCCAATTAAAGTACTTTGAGGGCTAACATAAGAATTTGGACTTATCTCGGGTTTTTTCCCATTATATTCAATTATAGGCATATTAATTTCACTAAAAATATACTGAATAAGATAAAAAATAATAGCTGTTTAAAGACAAATTATCTCTCAATAAATTTAAACTTTTATTTGGGAATTATTGAGTCTTTTTATTCTGATTGTAAATGAATCTTTAAAAATAAATTCTAAACGGGTCAAAAGATTCAAATAATGTAAATTCTACATAGGGAAACTCTAAACTCAAGATATTACATAATTTTTTCAAGGCGAGAATTTCTATTTTATAATGTGAAGTCTCAATTATGGTAAGTCCTATATCTCTACTATAAATAGCACCAAAATAGTCAATTCTTCCAGTGATATAACAATCACAATCCAGAGCCGAAGCTTTTCTTAGATATAATAGATTTGGGGTATCTCCTCCAACAATACAAATTGTTTTGATTAATTTTTTGAGATCGCCCACATATGAGACATGAGTTAAATCTAAGTGTGTTTTAATTCTTTTAATTAAATCTTCTAAAGTCATTTTTTGGTCATTATTCAAATAATATTTTGGAGTACATATCCGCCCTATTGGAATTTTTATTCCTTTATTATTTTTTATGTCAAATGTTCTTTCTAAATTCAAGTAGAGTGCATTTGCTATTGTTTCCGATACTCCTCCTTCTGCTGCGATGAATGAAGAGTTTAATACAAATATTGCAATTGGATATTTAGTCAGCAAAGTTAATTTATTTATTAAATCCTGATTAAATTTATTAATTGAGTTATTAATTAAACCATGATGGGAGATTATTAGATTAACTTTATTTTTTAGAGCAAAATGTAATGCTTCAATACTTAAATCTACGGTTAGCATTACTTTTTTTATTGATTTATTGACTTTTTTCTGATTATATTGAAAGCCATAAATCTCTGAATTTAATTTATATATCTTGGGAGATAATTTATTTATTAAAATTGATTGTATTTCTTGAAAAAACATAATAATCAGTGTCTCTCAATTATAATGTGAAAAATTTTTATAATTTAATATGATAAAACTCAGTAATGGTTTTTTAATTTAGATTAGAAAAAAAAAATTAAGATTATCTAAAATAAAAAGGGTTTAAAATAATGAGAAGTGAAGATTGTGTATTTTGTAAAATTATTAGGAGAGAAATTCCATCAAAGATTGTATATGAAAATAATCTAAATCTTGCATTTTTAGATATTTCCCCTATTTCAAAAGGTCATACGATAGTAATACCAAAGTATCATTATTCTACACTAGAAGATATTCCGGATAATGAACTAACCGAGCTTTATAAAGTAGTGAAAAAAATTGCAACGGTGATCCATGAAAAATTACAAATTGATGGATATAATATCCTTCAAAATAATTTTACAGCCGCAGGTCAGGTAATAAAACATTTTCATGTTCATATAATTCCAAGAAATTTTGATGATGATAAATTCAGAGTTAAAATACCTAGAAAACAGGCGGCTGAAGCAGATCTTAACAATGTTCTAAATAAACTGGAACTTTAAAATTTTAATTAACTATGTTTTTTTTTTAGTTTAGTTTAGTTTAGTTTAGTTTAAAAGGTTAGTTTTGAATAAAAAATAAGAATGAACATTAAAAGCTTTCTTAAGAAATTAGGTTCTGCAATCAGAAAATTCTTTTCTGATGAATATGGAGGAAATCTTGTAGAATATGCTTTACTCATTGGCTTTGGTCTTTTTATCTTCTTTATTATTACAGGAGTAATTACGTCTATTCTTGATTGGACAGTTGGATTGTCAAATGATTTTTTGGATATTTTTGGATGATTATTAGATAATTATAACAATCTAAATCAAATTTTTATTTTTAATGATCTTATTGTCTATAAACATAAAATTAAATTTCTCTCCCCAATCATCAAGTTTACTTATTACAAAATCAGTGTCCAAATTTAAATGTTCTATAAATACATCAAAAGGTATTTTATCTGCTCTTTTCAAATATTTACTTATTTTTTTATTTAATTCATTTTGTTCAGGTGGTTTTTCTTTTCTTTTCCTCGTCCTTAATTTTTCTAATAAAGGATCATTTTTACTATCATTAAAAAAATATTCTACAATATTACTAATTACTTGTGCTCTTGTTGCGCCAAAAACATCTACAAGTTCTTCAATTAGCTTCATATAGCTATTGTTTAAGGTTACTGTGGTCCTTGAAGTCTCAGTCATTTTTGTGATTTAAAAAATTATGATCCGATTTTTTAATAACTTTCTTCGTTTTTAAAGTTTAGTGCTTATTGATGATAATAATGCATAAATAAACATCATTTATATATTATTTGTGATTAATATGATCAAAGAACAAATTCTTAACATTTAAATTAAAAAGTCGAATATTTGTCGTTTTTGAATTTATTAAATAAAAGAGGAATAAATTATGGCTAATGGAATTATTATTGAGAAATTTTCTAAATCAAAAGATTTTTTATCCCCAATTCAATACAATCTACTAAAAACTTTGGATATGGTTGGGGCTTCTACCCGTAAAAACTTAGTAAAACAACTTAATACACCAAGAACAACAATCTACGATAATTTAGTGAAACTTCAAAAAAGGAAATTAATAGAAAAATTCTCTCGTATTGATGGTAAAAGAGGACGCCCTTTAGTTTTTTGGAAATTAAAAACCTAATATAACCAAGTTTACCTATTTTTTATTATTTTTTTTTATATTTGAGATTATATACTCCTTTATTTCCATTGGAAATTTTATTTAGAATAGTTAAAAATAAAAAATTTGTATTATATTATAGAATAGGGCCCCAGTAAAAAATTATTCTTTCTTATTTAAATAAATTTATTAAAAATTTAACAAGATTAAATCTCACTTCTTCAGTTATGAAAAGTTTTTCCAGTGGAAACAGAGGAGTATAAAAAAATGAGTTAATACAATCTAAATTAATAGCAAAGATTATTTTTATTTTGGAATGTAATAGAATTCATTTATTCTTTTTTGGTAAGTATCCTTATTACTTCCTAATTTATTTACTCGTGGTCTTTTTGTTATCGAATCTCTCCTAAAAGTAATCCCCATAATTTTTAAAAACGTATTAAATCCATCTCTTAAACTTTGCGGTGCCATAGCTTTCCCTTCTAGCCCTGGAATACCATCAAATACTAAGATTGAGTCAGCAATAAAATCTTGCGTTATAATATCATGTTCTACAACAAACCCAGCTTTTTTCAATTCTTCAATTGATTTTCTTAAAAGTTGAGCGACCTGTAACCTCATCTCGACATCTAAAAATGCAGAGGGTTCATCTAAAAGATAAATATCAGCTTCCGTTGTTAAACATTTTGCTATTGCTACTCTTTGTAGTTCTCCACCGCTTAATTCCGAAATATTACGTTCCCTGATATCTTCCAGAAGCAAACTATTAATCAATCGTTTTTTAAAAGATTGACTGAGATGAGGGGCCAATTTTATTTGAGTAATAAGATCAGAAACTAATTTGTCCTCTTCCATTTTTATGTATTGAGATTTTACTGAGACTGATAACTTGCCATTAATATCATTACCTTTATCATCTTCATGATTTTCTGTAATAGCTCTATTAGCTATCATATTTATAAATGTAGTTTTTCCTATTCCATTAGGCCCCAAAATCCCTATGATCTCCCCAGAATGAATTTCACTGCCAGAAGTGGTCAATTTGAAATTGCCTAGAGAAACTTGAATATCATCATAAGAGAAAATGACATTCCCAGAACCAAAAAGAGATTCTTGGGGGGGACGTTCATGAAATAATATTGGTTCTTCTCTAAATTTCACATTTTCATCTTTAATATATCCATTTAAATAAATATTAATGCCAACTCTTACTCCTTGAGGATGAGAAATAATTCCATAAACTCCAGGTTCTCCATACAAAACTGAGACATAATCACTAAGATAATCTAATATTGCTAAATCGTGTTCTACAACTATTATCGTTTTATTTTCTGCTGGTAAAGTTCTGATTAATTTGGCTGTATTGATTCTTTCACTAACGTCCAAAAATGAGCTTGGTTCATCAAACAAATATACATCCCCATCTTTAAGGAAAGCCGCGGCAATAGCTACTCTTTGAAGTTCTCCGCCTGATAATACTGAAATGTCTCTCTCTAAAATTTCTGTTAGGTTTAATTTCTCAGTAATTTGATCTAACTTTTCTATATCATCTCCTTTACTTAAAAGATCAACCACTCTTCCAGTTACATATTTTGGGATTATAGTTATATTTTGAGGTTTATATACAATATTTAATTTATTTTCTTTAAGATCTATAAAATATTGATGTAATTCTGAGCCTTTAAAGTGATTAATAATTTGCTTCCAATCAGGAGCGTTATCTCCAAATTTACCAAGATTTAATTTTATTTCATTTGATAATATTTTCAACATGGTGCTTTTCCCTATTCCATTTTGACCAATTAACCCTAGAACCTTTCCCTTTTTGGGGATTGCCATACGAAAGAGTGAAAATTGATCTGGTCCATAACGATAAGAAATTTGATTTTCTAAAGGATCTGGCAAATTTACAATGCTAATCGCCTTAAATGGGCATTTTTTAACACAAATACCCTCCCCTGAACAGAGACTTTCTGTAATTATTACATATTTCTCATCAGGGCTTAGAACTATGGTTTCATCTCCTGTTCTCACCCTAGGGCAATATTTTATACATGGTTTTTCTCCATAGGGGCTACATTTATTTGGTTTACAAAAATCCCTATTTAGAACAGCGATCCTCATTATTTAACTCCCTTTCACATAAATTTAAAAATGCTTAATAAATTATCTGTAGTTAAATAAACTATTATACAAGATAAGAAAAGTCTTTTGTTATAGTTATAAACTAAAAGGGTAAATATATTATTTTTTATTCATTAAATCAATAAAGAATAGACTAAATAGTGAAGAGAATTTGAATGAAGATTTTCCAATTCATTGGTTAGATGAAATAATTGAAAAAATTTTAAAGAGAAATGAAGTTTTAATAACATTGGCAACCGGAAAAACACCTTCTGGATTCATTCATCTTGGAATATTGCGAGAAATCATCATTTGTGATTCAATAAGAAGAATCCTCGAAGAAAGAGGTAGCAATGTTAGATTTTTTCTATTCTTTGATAGTTTAGACGCTGCTAAAAGATTTCCAGAATATATTGATCAAGAATTTCAAAATAAACATTTAGGTAAACCCTTTTCTTATATACCCTGCCCATTTCAGGATTGTCAATGTGAAAGCTATGCACACCATTTTGGAAATAATTTATTATCGACGTTTCCTGATTTTGGGATAAAAACAGAGATAATATGGACTCATGAATTATATGAGACTAAGGAAATGCAAAATAAGATTAAAATTGCGTTAGATCATACAGAAAAAATCAAAGAAACTATACGAAAATACATTATGCCAACTTTGAATGATGAAAAGAAAGCAAAATTTATAGAAATGCAAAAAAGTTGGATGCCTGTTATGGTAGTATGTGAAAAATGTGATAAAATTCAACATCTGGAAGAAGATGGAACAATTAAACCAAATCGAGTAATTAAATATTTGGGAGATGAACAAAAGGTAACCTATTCATGTAATTCCTGTGGTTATACAGGAGAAATATCCCTTTACAGTGGTAGGTTAAAATTAAACTGGCGTGTCGATTGGCCAGCGAAATGGGCCCTTTATAAAACAACATGTGAACCCGCAGGTAAGGATCATAGTGTTAAAGGTGGAGCTTATGATACAGGATTAGAATTATGCAAAGAATTATATAATTTTATTGGACCTATTAAAGTCCCCTATGAATGGTTGAGATTAGGTGATCGAGATATGAAAACCTCTAAGGGTATCGTTTTTACGCCAAAAAAATATCTAGAAATCGCGGATCCAGAAGTATTTAGGACAATTATTTTAAGAACTAACCCTTTAAAGCATATATCATTTAGAACTGAAGAAATTCCACAATATTACGATTTTTATGAAAGGATGGAAGAAAAATATTTCTCAGGAGTTAAAGGAGGGGAATCAGTTAATAATGAATTACAATATATTTTTCCTTTAACCCAGATTCATGAGATACCTAATGAAAAATCCATAAAGTTACCATTTAAGTTATTGATTTTTCTTTCACAAGTTCAGAACATTTTAAGCATAGAAAAATTATATGAAAAGGCAAAAGAAGCATCTCTTTCAGAAAATTTTGAAGAATCAATTACAATGGAACAATTTAAAAAATTAATCAGACAAACAACTAATTGGCTTAATACTGTGAAAGAAGCCATTGAAACAGAAAAGAATAATAAAGTTAAAAATGAAATACTAAGAAAAATAAACATATTCACCATCCCAGAAGAAGTTAATGATAATATATTAAGCTCATTAACAGATACCCAAAAAGAAGGTATTAAATTATTAAGAAACTATATCTCTAAAGAGGAACATTTAGACTCTGATATGATCCAGAATAGAATTTTTACCATCGCAAATGATGATCTGAAACTACCACCACGTAAAATGTTTGAAGTAATCTATCAAGTTATTCTTGGAAAAAAGTCGGGTCCGAGATTGGGATCATTTTTATCCTTATTAGATAAACAATGGTTATTAGAAAGATTAAATATCTAATATTAAATGGGTGTTAAAGTGTACCCTTATAAACAGAATTAATTCTTCTTCCTTTTGAATAATTTTCTTTTTTTCTTTTCTTTTAATTTTTTATAGCATTCAGAACAATAAGTATAAGCTTCAGTAATCATTTCTTCGCATTGTTTACAATGTTTATGGGGGTAAATATAAGGCTCTACTTTTTTTTTATATCTTTCGAATTTGCTCAAGTTTATTCTCCTGTTGTTTTAAATATAAAATATCTTATAGATTATATTTTTTTCACTCCATCTTTATCAATTGTGACTTGATAAAATATAGCATTTTTAAGTTGTTCTACTATTTTCACGGGATATAAAGGAAATTTTGAAATAAATTTTTTTTTTCTTTTATAATCTCAATCAATTTAAGTTTCCAGTAATCTAATATTGTCTCAATTTTGTCTGGATTTATTAATGCGAAGACAGAACCCCCATTACCGGCCCCGGTTAATTTCGCAGCATAAACATCAATATGTTCTTCAACTAATTTTATTAAAATGTTGTTAACTAAACCTACCCCATATTCAAATCCAGCTTGTTCCATAATATTGTTCATAATTCTTGTATTCTCCCTAAAGTATTCTCCTAAGAGCCTCCAATCATGTTTCATTAAAGCAAATCTAGACTTCCAAGATAATTCCGCTAACTTATTATAATTATTCACTATTTTTGGTTCTTGTTGTAAATACAATTTCCGTAATTTTCTATGAACATCACCACTTTCATGAATTACTCCAGAAAAGCAAATAATTATTGGTAAACTATTTATTTCATAAGTTTCATCGATTCTATCATAGATTGCTAAAGGTTCATCTGAGATTTCTCTATGATGACGTTTTCCAATATAAGAGCAAAATCCTAATCCCCCCCCTACTTATTATATATCGATCTGAATAACCCGCTGTAACTTTTAAATCTTTATCCTCAACTTTAGTGGCAATTTCAGCAATTATATCTTTATTTATTGGAAATTCATTATCTTTAATTGTGTTGAGATTGTTATATAAATTAAAATAACATGCAAGACCATAAATGACCGCAACTACTATCGCTGTACTACCCCCTAAGCCACTCTGAGTCGGTATAGTTGTAAGTAATCCAATTTCGATATTTGATTCTAAGAATTTTTGATTAAAACAAGAATTCATATTAAGTAATCTATATATTGGTGCATAAATTAGTCTCTGATTTTTGGTTAATTTCTTTAAAATCTCACTTTTCTTCTTTACTAATCTTTATTTACTGATTACTTCAAACTTTAAATGGGTTTTCACATGTTTAATTGTATAGATTTTTAATCTACTATCTTGATCCATTTTTTTTATATAAAGGAATACAGACAAAGGATCATGTTTACTATTGATTGCGACAGATGGCATCCAAAAATCTCCCTCTACAGCATCTAAAGGATTTATCAAATTGATTCTGGAAGGTGCTTGAATTATTATATCTGGATTTAAATTAGAAAGAAAATCTTTAATATTTTTCAGCAACTCTATAACCTAAATTAGGGTTTAACATAAATTATAATAAAATCTATCATATTTTTAAGTTTTGTATAAACATTTTTGCATGTTATAATTGATATTCAAAAACAATTTATTCTTTTCAATAATTAGTTTTAATTCTCTCATAATTAAGGTAATTGGATATTGAGTTAATTAGCTTCCCCATTTTGCCTGCTTATTTGATCATCACAAAAAATTTATGTTTTTATAATTAGTAATAAAAAATTAAATGTATGACCAAAAAGAGTAAATTTCAGTTATTATCATATTTGGTTGATGAATATTTAATTTATTATAAGAGTTTGAATAAAAACAAGAAGTTAGTAGCTTTTGCTATGTTTGAAACTGTTGTAATTAATTCAATTATTACTGTTTTAAACCAATTTCTAAGAAAAAGATTGATTCAATATTACACAATTCAATTGAATATATTGGAGAAGAATAGAAATGTTTTTCTATTAAATTTCGAAGAGATAAAAAAAGAAAATATATTAAAGATTTTTAATGATATACAGCAAAAATTAGTTGAAGAAAATAACGCTCTCAAATTTTTAAAGAATTCTAAATTAGAAAGAAAATTTTTAGAACCAATTATCAAAAAAGTGAATTCAAAGGTATCTCTCATGAAACATGGTGAATCTATATTAGTTTTAAACAACAGTAACTCATTTTTACTAAATTTTTATTATATAGATTTTGATTATCTAGAAAATAAGAATTCTTTCATCAATAATTTCATAAAGATTATTAATAATTTTGAAAGAGAAGGATATTTAATCTTCAACTTTAAAATAGATAACAATGAAGAAATTAAATTCAGCCCTTACTTTGTTGAAAATGTTATTAAAAGCGATGATTCATTTAATACAGAGAATAATATCAATAATTTCTTTAATTATAATGTATTGAAAAGGCAAAACTTAAAGATTAGAGAAATCTTTAATTATTTATGGAGATTAGGGATCTCTAACGACTTTTTTCCCTTGAAATACCTTAATTCTTTCTTTACAATAAAGAATCAGAACGACTTAACAAGGTTGTTAAAATTTAATAAGGTAATTGAACATAATTTATTAGAATATCAAATAGAGTATATTAGGCTTAGTAAAAATTTAATATTTATTGAGGAAAAATTTCTATTTATAGTTTTAACAAAAATGGATTCAGAATATATTAAAAAAATAATTAAAAAACATCATTCAAAATATTTCATATATATTACGATTTTAAATAAAAAAGAGCTTGAGAAATTGGCAAATATTACAAATTTTAAATCCCTGCATAATTTACAGACTTTAAATTCAGATGAGATTTTAAATTTTGATTTTAATATATTTAGAAATAAAAGATAATTAAAATATCCCTAATTCGATAGCAATATCTTGGGCAGAATTATCAGGATGAAGTTTAATAAATGCCTTTTTGTCTCCTTTAGGTGTTATCATTGTATTGACCTTTATCACCTTTACACTATGTATTCTTTCAATTGCTCTTTTAATTTGATTTTTATTTGCAGACCTATCAACAATAAAAACTAATTTGTTTTCTTTTTCAATTAAATCAAAGGTTTTCTCAGTAATTAGTGGTTTTTTAATTATTGTATAAAATTTCTCCAAATTAAATTAACACCTCAAAATTATTCAATTCACTAAAAGCAGATTGCGACCATAATATTAGCCTACCTGAAACACCACCTGGAGCTAAATTATTAATAGAAACATTTTCAAACAGAATAATATCTGTTCCTGGAATATTTCTTGAGGCTTTAACAATTCCAAAATCCTCTTTTATTATGATTAATATTCCTCTTTTGTTTTTATATTTACGACCCCTTACTTTACCTTTTCCACTTCTTATTTTTCTACTCTTTTTTATTTTAAGCAATTCTTCTTTAAAGCCTAAATTACATAAAATTGAATATATTCGTTCTGTTTTTTTAATTGTTTGAATTTTATCATCAATAACTAGCGGTAATTCTGGGATATTATCAAGATTATGTCCTCGTTTTAAAACCCAATATTTATCACCTGAAGCAGAAATCGCCGAAATAATCGATAATTTTTTAATTTTTTTATTAATTTTTTTCTCTATTACTTTTTCAGATTTGATGGGGTGTGTACGCCGTCCCCCTTTAGCAAAAGGAACCCTTCCCACGTTTCTAGCAGTAGGAAAACCAGAACCCTTTCTTCTAGGTGCTCGGGACATGCCATAACCAGTACCCCAACCTTCTGAAATATTTTTTAATCCTGCTCTTACATCTCTTCCTTGAGTTTGTTTGCTTTTACTCTGAGAGATATTATTAGCCCCTTGAATAAGATCTTTTCTAGGTTTAACACTAAAAATTTCTGGTTTATCAATTAATCCTTTTTTTTTTCCGTCTAAATCATAAATATTAATTTTTTCCATAAGAACACCCATTATTTAATTAATTTTATTTCCTTTGGTGGCTTTCTCTACTTATAAATGTGATTTCCGGAGTTTTAACTAAAAATGATTTTAATGGTCTAATTGTTTTTCTTATTCTTATTAACCGTTTCTTAGGGCCCGGTATGGATCCTAGAACTAATAAATAATCACCTTGGATCTTACCATAACGAATATATCCTCCTTTTGGATTAATTTCTTCTTCATTTTCACCGATAAGCATAATTCTTTTATGATATTCCGTCCTTTGGTGATATCCCATTTGTCCAGCACGGGGGACTGTATAAAGAACTCTAGCGGGATGCCAAGGGCCAATACAAGCTACACCTCTCCTTATTTTACTATTTTTTCTTGTTAGAATTTTAATTCCATATCTTTTAACAGGTCCTTGAAAGCCCTTACCCTTCGTTACAGCAATAGTGTCAATTAGTTCACCCTCGCTTAAAACATCTCTAGCTCTAATTTCCTTACCCAAGCTTTCAAAAGTAAAATTAAATTCCTCATTTATTTTATTTAAGGAATTTACCTTAATTTCTATTATATCAGGCTTCTTTCGGGGTAAGGAAGTCTTATAAGGTTGAGTTTGAAAAATTCCTCTAATCTCGCTTGTTTCGTTTAACTCTTTTAAAATAATATTTTTTACCCTATTAATATCATAATTTTCAAAATTTGGAGGACTGACTTTTCGGATTATAAAATTATTGAATTCATTGGTAAATATTTCACCCACAACATATTTACCATATTCATCTTCATTATACACCCTAATACCTAAAAGAATCAATGGAGGTACCTCAATTACAGTAACTGGTTTCATTAATTCTTTTCCGTAGTAGGGACTGTTTGGTTGATCTTCTACATAGACTACATGAGTCATTCCTGCTTTGAAACCAGCGAATCCAAGGAAATTAATTTTTTCTGAATTATCTAACCAATGTCTTACTCGACCCTTTTCTGAAGCGGCTCTTTTTCTAGGAAGAAACGCTAATGATCCATGTCTTGGTGCATGTTTTTTACGATGACCCATAATAATCACTTACTTTTAGAATGGAATTTTTCAAAATAAATAAATTTTTTCATTCTTATTTTTAGCTGCTGATTTTCGCTGATGAATAAAAAAGGGTTATTTAAATTTTTCTTTTTAAAAATAAGTTTAAATGATTTTAAAGAATGTTAGCTACTTCCAAGAAAAAGAAAATTTAACCAAGAAAAAAGAAGTAATTTTAATTATCGATTGCAAAAAATGCCTTGAAAAAGAAGAAAATCTCATTGGAAATAAACATTGTTTGTACTGTTTATTTTATAATCTGTTTCTTAATAAAAATCGAAAATTTACTTTAATTTCCATATTATATAGTGATCTTTTAATTCAGTCTCATCAGTTTGAGCCAATTTTAGATTATTATAAAAAATTAAAAAATATTAATAAGATAATTAAGAAGTTTATAAATGTAAGAAGGGTAAAATGCAATTTTGAAGAATTCAGATGTCTTCTCTCTCATAACTTTTCCAGAATATATAGAATACGCGAGTTTGAATATTACGATCCTATATTTATATATAAAACTTTTTTAGAAGTGAATTCGGATTTTAAAAAAACAGAATTAAAAAACCCTATATGTCAAAAATGTAAGAATTACGTTGAAAATTTATTAGAAGATCTTTTAAAAATTTTCAATAATTTGGAATTAATTAAAGAATTCAAGGGTTTTAAAAATAAGAACAGTAATTTTTATGAATTCCTTCTTACTAGCCCTTTTGATTTACCCAATAAAACACAAGAATACCGAAAATTACCCCCAAAAGAAAATTATGTATTATTAGCTACTTATAATATTGGAAACTATGAAAGCTTTCAGACATGGATACATCAACTCCCATGTGAGAATGAAAAACTGTATAGTATAAAACTAATTCTTGAGGAAGATGAAGATGAAGATTATTTCAATAGGATTATAAATGATATTATTTTAAATGTAGAAGTTACTGAATTTGAAAGAATAATTCCATTGGAAAAGCTAATAGATCTCTATAAAGACGAATCGATCGAGTTATTAAAGTCAAAATACAGACTTTCAGAACACACGTTAGAAAAATATGGATTCATAGCAGCTTTAAAAAAATTGTATTTATATAAAATATTTCCGTTATTAATTGATGATCAAATAGAAGAAATTTTCTTAGATTCTCCTGACGATGAAATATATTTAAATCATCAGAAATTTGGTCGATGCCGAACTGAAATAAGATTTAATTTAAAAGAAATTGAACGATTTAAAACATTTTTCAGATTGTACAGTGGTAAAAGACTTGATTATATGAATCCAAGCATAAAATTAGTAATTAAAAACCATTATTTCAATTGTAGATTTGCAATTGATATTGAACCTATTCAAATAGATACATTCGCATTGGATATTCGAAAATTAAATAAAAATGTGTTCACGATACAAGATTTATTGAAAAATGAAACATTAGATCCAATAATAGCTGCTTTCTTATATTTTATTCTTTTACGAAGAAGAAATATAACAATAACTGGTGAAACAGACACAGGTAAAACGACTTTAATTAATACATTGGATTTATTAGCTCCAAAAGAGTTCAGGAAAATTTATGTTGAAAATGTAACAGAATCATTAAAACAATTTGATTTAGGCAAACATCAATTAAAATATCGAGTTGATTCTTTAGAAGATCACCCATTAAAAAAATATTCAAAAAGCAATTTCATTAAAACACTCTTACACCGAACTCCTGATATTATATATTTGGGAGAAATTTTAACCAAAGAAGAAGCAGAAGCAATGTTTCATTGTTTAGCGGCGGGATTAAAAGGGTTTCAAACAGTTCATTCGAATAATATAGAATCCTTAATAAATCGTTTTCTCTATCATTTTAATATAAATAAATCATGTTTGTCTGATTTAGACTTGCTCATATTAATGAAAAAGGAATCTAATAAAAGGCGAATATTTTCTATCTCTGAAATTAAAGAGAATAAAAGTAACGGAAACAAATTTAACGATGTAATCTTTCAATATATTCCATTATCAAAGAACTGGAAATTATTGAAATCTCTTTATGAGACGAAGTTATTGACTGAAATTACCCAATATGAAAATCTATCGAAAGAAAAATTCAATTCTTTTATAAAAGTCTACACTGAAATTTTTAAATTTATCTCAAAAATTGAAAGACTCGACAAAATTGAATTAATAAATTTTTTTCATAATCTTTCTTATTATTCGTTTATCTCTATTGAATCTCTTAATCAATTCTGGAACGAATGGAAAAATAAGAGGGCTTTAAAATCTTAAATTTTAAATCTCCTTTATGACTAATCTTTTTGAGAAGTCATTGCTTCTAGGATTTAGCATTTTTTTATTGACAATTTTTTCTTCTATTCTGATTCCTTTTCTTAATGAATTAGCTGATTTTAATAACAGAGAGGAGGATAGTTTAGACAGTTATATGGTTCTTTTTGATGAGATTGACTCAGCCGTTCTTTATATTATTAACAATCCCGTTAAATGTTACCAAAAAGATATAAAATACCCACGCGACCTTAACATAACATTTATTGAAAATTTTGTTATTTATGAATTTGTTTTTGGAGATGATAAATTTAATAAGGTTCTAGTGTATAACATAAGTTTCCTTAATTGTTTCTTTCATGATATCCCTCCACAGATGTATCTCCTAAATGTTTCCTATGCATTATCCCATATTATAGTTGATTTTATAAATTTACATTAGATTTTTTGGATTTTATGAAAAATATCGAAAATTATATTGAATTTTGTAATAAATTCCATAGTTATAAAATACCAAAACTGAGATTTAAGGAATTAGATGAGAGGTATCGTGGTTTATATAGGACATTATATAATATTAGTGAAGTAGATATCAATAAAGCAAGTTTTATCATTTTTATATCTTGTTTTTTTATTTCTATATCTTTTTCATTGCTTTTTACTTCTTTTAATATTTTAATCATTATTCTATATTCAATAATTTTTTCACTAATCTTTTCATATAAATTTAATTCAGTTCTTTATAAGGATATATTTAAAAACGAATCACTGTTAAATTCAATTCTTTATGTAATCAAAATTGATTTTTCATTAATTCAAAAAACCGCTGAAGAAAATTCTGATAAATGTCTAAATTTCATTGAATTGATTAAAGAATATAATATTCCTATTTTAGCCTATTTTAAAACTATTTTTAAAAGAATTCACGAAGGAAAATCACCCGAAAAAGAATTAATTGAATTAAAAACCCCATCAATAGATTTTGATAATTATATTAAAACTTTATTAATCAATAAATTTGACAGTTATGATTTCGACAATTTTACTGAGATTTCCTTAGAAAGTCAATTTAAAATCTATCTAAGACAAATGCAATCAAAGATTAGTATTCTCTTTTTTATAGGTCTATTTTTTCCAATAGGTTTATGCTTCCTTATTTTATTTCAATTAATAAATGTATTTTTTTTAATTTTTTTTATCCCTTTATTCTTAATTTCTTTAAATCTATTATTTAGGAAGTTTATAGGAAATCAGAGTTACTTAATAGGCATAATTAATGACTTTTCCGGTCTAGAAAGGAAAAAATTTAAAGAATTCATATTGCTTTTAAGGAGTTTTGCAAGTAATTTGAAAAGTAATGTATCCCCCGAAATTGCTTTTTTAAAATCCTATAACCAGAATAAAAATTTAATTACAGTCTTAAGAAAACCTTTAAAGAATCAAATATCTTATCTTCTGAACTTCTCCTATTCATTTAGTGAAATAATAAAAATTTTAAAATCAGAATTAAAATCTTGGCGTTATACAATAATTTTAGATGCAATAAATAAGTATGTTGAGAAAAATGCTTATTATTCTTCTAATAAAATTTTAGAAATTTTAGCTACAATTTATAAACATCAAAAACTTGAGAGAAAATTAGAAATCATGATGAAAGGGGAAAAATTTAAGATCTTTTTCTTTATTTTTCTGTTACCAGTAATTACAGGTGCTATTTCTGGATTTTTCCCTTTTTTTACTTTCATAATTAAGAATCTTGATTTAGTTGGTAACGTTCCTAATATTTTTTTTAGAAATCCACTTAATCTGTACAGTATAGGAATCATTTTATTAGTATTAGTGTCAACTATCTCGATTAGTTCTAATTACTTCTTAAAAATTATAAATTATGGTAGAAAATTCCCTATAATTTTTAGTTCAAATATAATATTCATTTTAACTTTTTTAACTTCATCTATAAATATTGGAAATTTTATTTAAATAGAAGAATCAAAGCTCCCCTTAAGCCTAACAGTAAATAAGAAGATATAGTAATTCAACGAATAAAGATATTCCAATAAAAATGTTAAGGAGCCAAGAATAAAAAATAATTAATTGATAGAACGGAGAACTTTCTAGATTACTTATTAATGTTATTAACTCTAATTTTTCTAGTAATAGATGAAAGGGTATTATTAAAATTAAAAATATTAGGAACCCTAATGAGGTTATAAGAATATCAGTTGAAATTAAGGAGAATACAAAAATTAAAATATTAATACTTAATATTATAAAAATTTCTAAAATAAGAATGTTTAATTCCAGCATTCATTAAAATCATTCCTAAAGAATTATTTAAAGTCAACATCTTGTTAGATCGGGGAAGGGTGAAATGTTTTTTCATTATCGTTAAGAATATGGATTTATCTAAAAATTATTAATAGATCATAGGTTTTAATGAATTAAGCTTTGTTAGAAAATGTTATATAATAAAAAAAGTCGATAATAATTATGAAAAACTTAAAATTAAAAGGTTTGAAATTTAATAAAGGCAAATATCTGCTATTTAATGATCGTTTTGCTTTTTTCCCCCCAAAAGTTATAGATATTTTAGCATCTATTTATGGAGAAGGTGTAAAATCGTTATTAGTATGGTTAGGCAAAAAAACGGGATGGAAATTGATTCAAAATTGGGAAGAAAATTTAAAACCAAAATCTTTGGATGATTTAGTAAATCAATTCACTAATATTTTAAGTAATCATGGATGGGGGAGATTCATTCCTAAAATTATATCTGACGAATTAATAATAATTGATCTTTATCATAACATTTCCTCAGAATTAGAAAACAAATCAAGATATTTCTGTTATTTTATTACCGGATTATTAAGTGGATTTGGAGAATTTGCTCTATATAGAGTAAATGTAATAGAAACACAATGTTGTCTTGAAGATTTAAATCAAGATTATTGTGAATTTAGAATTGAAATAAAAAACAAATAAATTTTCTTACCAAGGGTCCCATTCTTCAGGATTCAACTCGTCCTTATCAGTTTCTTCAAAGTTTTTATCTGAAGGTTCAAGATTAATAGGATATATGTTCTCATTTATATTAGAACCGTTGTCTAGTTCTTGGGATTTGGGTTCAAGTAGTATTGGCTCTTCATCAATCAAACCTATTTCTTCTCCTATTACAACATCTTTAAAAGCAGAAATTAAAGAGAGAAAATTGAAAAATTCTTCTCGATTCATTTCAACTTTTATTGATTTTTCATTATTTATTAGTGCTAGTTTGATAATTCGAACTTCGCCACTAATCTCTACAGAAGTTATCTCAATATTTTCATTTCTATTTTTTAACTGAATCCTCCATGAAGTTTCTCTTGTTTTTTCAATTTCCATAATTATTTTTTCACATTCCAAATTAATTAAAAATCATTATTCTAGTAAAAATCATTAAATTTAAAATTAATTCGAAATAATTTGTTAAACTACTAGGTTTAAATAGGATATGATGTAATATGTGAGGATAATGGTTATTATTAGAGGGGGTCGAATTTGACATAACGTTTGAAATTTGTTTTTTCTAGCATTATATATTAAATTTAATGATTTGATTAGGTATTTTCCCTCCATATAATCACATAATTCTGAATAATTAAAGAATCTATAAAATATTTTTATATAAACTTTCTTAAGAATTGAGATTTTTGAATTAGAATTAAAGAAGAATAGAAACGAATAATTATTTTTTAAAAAATTATTGTTAACCCAGTTTATTATGAAGTATATGACGAAAAATAACGAAAATGTTAAATAAAAAGTAAAAATAATGGTTAAATTCAAGAAAAGAATGGGATGTACGATAAAAATAAAAATGATTAATTTACCATCACTACCACCAACAATCTTTAAAAAAAAGAGTATTAGGGATAAAAATAACACAAATATTACTATAGTAATTTTCAATAAAATAAAAAAGACAATTTTTTCAAAAAAGAAAAAATACTCAATGATATTTAACACGACAGCGAGAATATAACTGAATTTAAAGAAATTTATTGGAACTTTTCTAAATTTTAAATCAAAATAAAGAAAAACAAGGAAGAACCCATTTAAAAAGACAAAACTGATGAATAGAAACAAATTAGTCATGTTAATGAAACTATCCTTCCCAAATCTCTATGAATTTCTTTAAACTACGTGCTTTTATATTTTCTATTTTATATCTAAAAATTTTTATCCTTCCAAACTTTTTTTCTTGGATTAAATCAAGACTTTTAAGGTGATTTAGATGTTTTGCAACATTGGAGTAATTTAATCTAGTTTTATTAATAATTAACGAAATAGTTAATTCTTCATTCTGAGCTAAAGTTTTTAGGATTTTAACTCTGGCTTTTGAACCAAATAAGTCTTCAATTAAATATTTTTCTTTAGATATAATCATGTTTAAACATCAAATCCTTTCGAATTAAGTATCTCAATAATAATGTTCTCTAATTTCGACAAGTTTATTTCTGGAATTTGAATTAAGGCTCTTCTTCCTTTTATTTTCTCACTTAAAACGTCAATTACAATTATACTTTCTCTTTTAAACTCTTGAAGATAATTCCATAGTTGAGAATTAGATCTGGGATTCAATCCTAAATTTTCGCATATAATTTGATATCTTCTTAAAATATCTAAAAATGAAATTTTTGTATCATAAGTGCTTTTCAATCCTTTTACAATAGAAAGCAAAAAAAATAGTTTCTGTGATGAAATATACTTTAAAATATCTAAAGTTGAAAAAGGTACGATCTCTTGACTTCCGAGTCTAACACACTCAGTATTTATAAATTTCAAATCCCTATTTTCAGCAATCTTAGCAGCTTTCCATAAAACATTTAAACCATTCCGGATGTCTCCATTAATATACGTTGATTCAACAATCATTTTAATTAGATCATCAGCTATAACGTTTTCCTTTAAACTAAGATGAGCTCTATATTTTAGAATATCAAATATCTGTTTCTTAGAATAATTACTGAATTTAATAATATTTCTTTGTAATGTACTTACCGTGCTGTAGTCTAAATTATTTAAACATGAGATATCTCTTATAATTCCAATAATTGAGATTCTTTCTTGAATATTTACTGAGTCATCGTTAATTCGAGTCAATGAATAAATCAGATCTTCTCCTTTATTTATAAGATAACTTAATTCATCCAAGACAATCAAAATGTGTGTGTCCTGTTGATTCAGAAAATCAATGAGGATTTCTAGTAAATCCTGAGGAGAATATCCTCTTTTTGGAAAATTCTTATTAATTAGGTGAATAATTTTAATTAAGACTTTATAGCTAGTCCTTTCTTTTCGACAATTAACATGGACGTATTTAATAGATACATTTCTTTCATTTGATGCTTTTTTAAGAATTTCCCCAAAATATTTTATTGTAACCGTCTTTCCAATCCCCGTTTTTCCTGTTATTAGAATTTTTCTAGAAATTGAATTTGGATCCGTTATTAGAGTTAAAAATAGTTGTGATAATAAGGATAATTCTTTATCTCGGTGTGGTAACTTATTAGGAACGAAATTCATTTCAAGTTTGCTTTCATCTTGAAACAATGATGGTTTTTTAAGAAATTCTTCAAAATATTCCATGGTCGCACTGATTAAACAATAAGGATTTATTATAAATTTAAAAAAAGATCCCTTATAATAAAATACAGAGTATTAATTTTTTTATTATAAAACTAAGAGAGGTTAAGTGGATATCAAACCATTTAATGAAATGTTGGTTAGATTGATCTATAGATCTTCTTGAATAATATAGATGAAAATAACTAAAATATTAATCATCTTGAAGATAGTCATCTAAAAGTATTATCATATTTATGTGTAATCTATTTAAGGATTTTTCTTAAAGAATTCAATATCTAATGGTAATCTCAGTTAACATTTTTTTCCTTTCTTTCTTAAATCTATATAACAAAGGAAGTGAAATTAATAATGAGATTATTGATAATGCGGTAAATAATACAACATTTGAATTTAGCGAACTGTTTGCTTCAGAGTTATATATATTTATATTTAAAGAGGCTGTTTTATTTTCTAAATAAATAGTACCATTATATACAAAATTTAATTTCAAATCTTCAATTTCTCCAGTAAAGTTCAATAATTCATGAGGTATACTTACCAATAAAACGCCAGAAATATCGGTATTAAATATTTGTGTGAAAATTAAGCTTTGATTCCATAAAATCTCTAATTTAATACACTGATTATTAAGTGGTATTAACGTTCCATTGAAAAAATAATAATATTTTAGTTGAATTACCAAATCTTCCTTTTTTGCTAAATGTTCGTTATAGTTAATTATATCAATAAATACAGGATTTTTGTCAAGTAAAATTTCATATTGAAATATCGAATCATTATAAACTTTATTTTTTAAAAAATTAAATGTAAATTTATTTAAACCCATATTTAAATGAACCACTGATGAAATATATATTTCAATTATTCCTAAATGATTGGTAGTGAAATTATGTTGGAATATTATTGAGTTATTTACACTTATCATGAATATTATCGATTGATTGTTTAAAAAAGAATTATTTTCAATAAATTCATCATAAAATTTTGCTGTAAAAGTTAAATCTTCACCATATTTTATTCGATCTCTAAATCCTAATAATTCGCATAATGGGATTCGCTTAAATATTATTATTTCCTTAGTTTCTCTAGGAATAGGCTGAATTGATCCCCCTCCATCCCAAATATAATGAAAAAATCTTATAAAAACAATATTAGAGTAATTCAAAAACATTGTTTTTAAATTAGTAATATTAATTATCCACTCTTCTGTAAATTGACCAATCTCATCATACTCTGAAGAATTCCAAACAAGATTATCTAAAGAATCATAAAGATGTATTTGAATGTATCCATACTCGTTAAAAGGATTATAATCTAATTCCCATGCCGCATTTATCCTTATTTCCTCATTTGCATAATAACTATCTTTATCAACTTCTAAAAAGAGTAAATTACAATAAAAACCTTTGACATCTTTAGAAATAAAAGGAATTTCGATAAGAAAAACTAACAGAATTAGGAGTAATATTTCTTTTTTCACATCATAAATCTCTATGTCAAAGTATAAAAACCAACATAATTACAAAAAAATTTATTTTACCAATTATTTAATTTCAAAATTATTAAAAGATAAAGTAAGTTATTGATATGGGAAAAGTAAGAACGATTTTAATTAAAAATGTATCTAAAGAACTAATTAATAAATATCCAAATGTATTTACCACCAATTTTGAACAAAACAAAAAGCTTTTAGATAAATATCTTGAAGTAGATTCAAAACATTTAAGAAACCGGATTTCTGGGTATATTGTAAATTTATTAAAAATAAGAAATCGAGAATAATTCCTAATATATTATTGTAATTATATAGAATTATTTCACTCTAATTATTAATGAAAAGGGATAGAAATTAACGACGATACTAAAAAAATGGCCGATCTCCTTAGATCTGGTCATACGATGCTAAATATTGCTTGTCCTGTTTGTAATAATCCCGTATTTCAGGATAAAGAAGGAGAGAAATTTTGTCCAAGTTGTAATAGAAAAGTAGTAATTGTAAATGATCAGATCACTCATAATTTTGAAAAGAGAGAAATTGCTATTGAAAATAATCGAAATAGTGAAGATATACGTAATAAAGATGTTTTAAATTCATTAAATGAGGTCATTCTCAAGAAAATGCAATGGATAATAGAAAAATTAAAAATGGAGACTCAACTTGAATTAATAAGAAATTATGTGGATATATTATCAAAACTTTACGATCTATTGAATAAAATTACTTTTTCATTAAGGAATAATAAAAAATTGGCTCCTTAAAATATTGACAAAATAACAAATAATTCATTTTATTGAAGTTATAAAAATAAGGATTAGTGCTTCTGCCGGGATTTGAACCCGGGTCCCGAAGGTGAGAGCCTCAGATGCTTGATCTTAATCCTATCTCACTATAAACAGGATTTAAATTGACCGGTCTACACTACAGAAGCACTTTTTTCTATCTTTGACTCGATATTACTCTAATTTTTATAAATTCAAATTGTTTAAAAAATTTAATTTAATTTAACAAAATAAAATGATAGTTATAAATAGGAATCTTCAATCTCATTTTATATATCTAACTATTCTTTCAAAGAATCAATAATATTAACTATTCATAAAAAAAGGCTTTAAAAGATTAACATAATGATCTCTTATAGAATATTCAGCAATATGAGTAGCGTCAGAGATTATTTTTTGCGTTAAAACTGCTTTTTGTTTATATTCTTTTGCTAATAACTTATCTGCCAAATAAATTATAGCTCCAGTCAAAATAAAAGGATTTCTACCACCACGATGCCATATTGGTAATTCTTTCAAAATTTTCCGACACTTTTTAAGCAATTTATTTTGGAATTCATTTTTTGACCAAAGAACTCCTTTTTTTTCTAATCTTTCTAACAAATCCTTGTGATTTATAACTTGATTGGTTAACCTAATAGCATAATCTTCACTCTTGTGAGGTATTGATTCATTGTTTAAATGATGTTTATATCTTATTCCATCTCGTAAGATTAACCTAGGGTTAACGCGATGCCCAAAATTTTGAAATGCTTTTGCTATTTCATTTATAGTAATAGGAGCATTATGATATTCTTTCCTAACAGCATGAAAAATACAAAAAGCAATTAAAGAAATGTTATTAATAATTTTTTCATCATTTCTAATTATTTTCTTATAATAATAAGCTGCATTATTACGTAAATTTTTATTTAGGTTTAGATATAATGAGATTTTATTTAAAATGTTAAAAATTCTATATTCTGTTTCATGATTTTTAATTCTTAAAAACTGAGCATAATTTTTTTTTAACCTTCTAAATAATTTCTGTTCACTAGGGGGTAAAGGTTTCCCTGTTTTATCCTTTAGGTATTTAGAATTTTCATAATCAATAAATGAACCCAAACCGCCTATAAAATCCGTTCTTTCACCCAATGCTACATATTGTTTACTTAAATTGCTCGTTTCATTTGCCCTATTAAAAATGAATGAAGAAGCTTTAAAAATTCCGTTAATGACCAAACCACACTCGTTGCAAATCGTTTCAAAACTATTAGGGATAATACTTCCACCACATTCAGGACACTTTTCAATTGACTTTATTTTAATTTCTTTTTGACTAATGTTAAACACTAATACTGTTCAATTTTAGGTATAAGATTTCTGGTCTATTTTATATTAACTATGTAGAATGGTAGTAGTGTTAGAAGGAATATTTTTACTATTTAACGAAATTTTTACCCTTAGGGAAGGAGGGAGAGATGATAAAATGTAAAAAATAAGGGATTTAAAATGTCTAATTTAGATTCATATTAAATAAATTTATAAAGGATTTAGGGGGTATTAAATGAAAACAGATCAAAATTATGAACATATTAAAAACATTCCAATTTATAATATTGACTTATTAAGAGAAATTCAGAGAAAATTAAATGAAATTTTTCAAGGTAAAAGAGAGATCATGTATTCTGATATCATTAATTTGATAATAAGAGAAAATAAAGTAGGAGAAAATTATAATAATTTAATTTTGTGGTGTAATTATAAGATTAGGTTAGGAGAAACTTTTGTAGAGATTTAAGTATCAATAACATATTTGATACTTCTTACTTAAAATTCATTTAGTATAAAAGTTAAAATATTAAAAAGGAATTATAAATACTTAATTATAATAGTTCTAAATTATTTATTTTAATAATACCTAGAAATATTTTTGGTTAATCACTAATTTTAATATAAAATATTCAAAGGAACGATTTATTCACTTTATAATTGAGTTTAAGGTAGAATTTTCTATGGTTCGATTTACAGCAGATCATAAGGTTTATATAAAGATCCTCTATTGGGGTATGGCAGGATCAGGAAAAACTACAATGGTTGACACATTATATAGATTTACAAAAGAGAACGAAAAAGACATTGCTCCAACCGGTAATTTAACAAAGATCTCAATGGCCAGTGGCTCAACTCTTTATTTTGATAGAGGTATTTTTATGTCTACGAAACAGAAAAGCAGAGGAAAAGTTTTTTATCATGTATATACTGTTGCAGGACAAAGAAGGTTTTCTCCCTTAAGAAAAAAGATTTTTAAAGGAACAGATGGAGTCATTTTTGCTGTTGATTCACAAACTCATTTTTTTGAAGATAATATCGAATCTTTAAAGGAATTGAAGAATATAACAAGAGGGAAATTAATTAAAGAAATCCCTATTATCGTTATGTTAAATAAGCAGGATCTCACAGAAGTTATTGGAGAAGAAGATTTTAAGCAAGTATTAAAAGATGAAAAACTATGGTTTGAACCTGAAGATAAATTGTATAGGTGGAATCCTATAATTTATCCAACATGTGCACTATATGAAAAAAGAAGTAATGTGTATAGGAGTTTCTCTGAGTGTGCAAGGAGAACGGGTTTATATCAGATATATGGTGATGGTGAAGCTCCAATCGGAGATAATATTAAGGATTTTCGTGAATTTTAAAAAATTTTACACCATGTTTTTTATTTGATTTTGTTTTTAATTAGTAATCCTAGTATCAAATTGTTATTTAAATAGCTTAAGTTATAAGGGAAACTTAAGGTTGTAAATATTCTATGAAAATGACTGGACAAGGATGATCTACGAGAAGTAGGAATGATAACTTATAGTTACTTTGAGGATTATAAAAACCTTAACTCCCTTAAATAAACTTTACTATATTTAAATAAAATATAAATATATTCCATCATTATAATTGATAAATTTTATAAATAATTGAAGTGAGTAAAGAACGGGTTTATATAATAGAATAAAAGATAGCTTACCTGAACAATTTTCAATTTTTCAACTAATGAGTGTCTTAGGAATAGATGCTTCAGAAGTAAGGAAAGTCAGAAACTTATTAAATCAATTTGTTTTGTATGGTTATATTAAAAGAACTTCGAAAAATATGTACCAGAAAATTGAAAACAAATAGTAAAATAAAAATTAATTAATTACTTACTTCTAAATTTAATATTAGCTGAGGAAATATAAATTTAATTAATTGGCTAAATGAATCCAACACACCTTCTCCTTTTATTGCTGCTGTTTTTTTTAAAGAGAGTTGTTTAAATTTCGTATATTCAATACACGAGATAAATTCAGCTTCTTGTAACTTATTCATTTGAGTTAAATCATATTTATTTAATGATATGACAATAGGGATATTATAAATTTCATGACCAAATAATTTCTCTAATTCATTCCATGACCTTAAATTATGTTCTAAGCATTCCTTTTGAGAATCAACTACAAATATTATTCCATCTACTCCGTTTAATGTCGCTGGTCTTGTACTGGCATAAAAATCCTGACCCGTTGCGGAATAAATTAAAAATTTTAAGTTCCATTTAGCCCCTTTAAACTTTAGTACACCAAAATCAAAAAGTAATGTCCGCCCCACTGTACTCTCAATAGATTTCAATGTGTTTTCTTTATTAAAACAAGAAAATAGAGATTTCACTGAAGTTGTTTTTCCTGACATAGCAGGACCATAATAGACTATTTTAACCTGTAAGGTTTTATTTTCAAAATCAAATATCATGTTTAGTTCTAACCCCATAGTGATACTATTTTATCACCCATAAATGATTTTTTACCATCCTCGATTAAATCTGAAAAATCTTCACCCCATTCCTTCCTTATAAATGATACTATTCTCTCTATTGGAGCTTCTTCATAATCTATTGTTTCTAGTAAAGTTTTACTACCAATTTTTGTATAGATTTCAATATTGTTTAATAAATTTAATCTAGATAATATGAAAAAAGCTCTTTTGGAACCAGAATAGAAATTTTGTATTTCTCTTTTAAATATATTTTTTTTCAACTCACTTTTCTCAACTTCAAAGTCTAATAATGTTTTTACCAAATCTCTATCTAGCTGATTTGATGTAATTTTGTCATTTAAAACTCGTTTCATTTTAATTATTGATTTTTCAGTGTCTTGGGAAATTTTTTTAAATATATTTTCTTCAAGTGTTAAATCCAGTGATTTCAAATTCATTTGTTCTAAATCTATTGAAAAATTATTTGAAATGAAAGAAATATATAAGATGATTCTAGCTTTTTTGCTAATAAAATCTTTTAATTTAACTAAGTCCTCTTTTTGCCTTGGACTTACGATTCCGATAAGCCAAGAATCTATATTTTTAAAAATATTTAAAGCTTTAATAGCAACATCGCATGGGCATCTTATATGGGCTCTTTGATAATTATAATCTATATTTTCATTTGAAATTAAATCCTCATATTCCTCTAAAGATATAAAATCTGTGTAAAAAACATAATCCCTTCGAAAATGGATAAGTTCAGATAATTCAATCAAGAAATTATTAACTTTTTCTGAATCATCCCCCATAACGATTATTGGGATTCTATCTAATAAACAATATAAAATCAATGAGATGTAATGTCTTTTGAATTTATCTAGGATCTTGAAAAAATTCATATTCTCATCACCATCACTTTATAACTAATTCTCCTAACATCCTTTTTATGTCAAATGTTTGGATATCTTGAATTTCGGATGCTTCCTTAATAAGATTGCTGATCTTTTTTGTAAATTGTGGAAGAATTAATCTTATAAGTCCTAGTTTTTGCCTTGCTTTTCCAATAACAGTACTCAAGATTGACTTTCCCAATCCCTCAATGAATTGAAAAGAATGCTGACAATCAAGTAGAATACTCTTAGCATGCATTTTTTTTAATAACCATGCACATCGATTAGCGGTTTGAAAGAGAGAATAACTCATAGCGGAGATTTTATCTAATTTTTCCATATCCATTTCCATATTCTTTAATAACTTAGATGCGATAAAACCTCCTTCAATTGTTATAAAAGCGTACTTTAAATCAGGTATGGTCATAGAAATATTCTTCAAAGCTTTTTTTAACTCTAATGATATAGATTTTGAGAAACTTAATGAAAACGGAGATAATTTGAAATCTAACTGCCCGTTTTCTTTAACATTGAATCCTTCTATTATATTTTGAATCTTTTGGCTATTAAATTGAATTAAAGGTGGTTTAAAAGTTTCTCCTGACGTTATTAGGCTTGTTTTAATTTTCCTTAAACATTCACTTGTCTGGAGAAAAATACCCCCTAAATTAATATTGGGTTGAGCAGTAATAGCTACGAAAAATTCATGCTTATCATCTAAAATCCCTTGCATTTCTAAAATCCTATTTAATGAGTTATGTACTGGACTATTTAATGGTGCAATCAAAATTTTTGCCTTCTTTCCCTCTATTAATATGTACTTTAATTCTCTAGGATGTAAATGTATACCAACGTTGAAAATGGCGCTTGTAGCGGAACTTACGTTAAAAATCTCATCTTTAGAAAACCAAACTCCTGTTGATTGAATTGGATTTCCATCTCTTTGAGTTAAAACCGCATTCTCTACACCTTTTATTTGCTTTATTTGGTCTAAATGGATTCCGATCTTTTCATTGAGTTGCATATTAATCAAAATGTTCTATTTTTGAAATTATATCATTTTATTTTAAAAGAGATTTTTAAACTACGAAAATTTAATAATCTAAACTTGAATCTGCTAAGAAAAACAAAAAAATTTAAAATATATCGTGCTTTTATTATATATTAACAAATCGCACCTTTACCGGTGTAAACTTGGATTACGGTAAACATCCGTTAAATGAAGAGTTTTTTCAAAGATGCGGTATAAAAAATGTAGTTATAATTTAAACAATATAACTGAAGAAAGTTTAATTAATATCCCCAATTAAGTTAGAATTCCAAATTCTAAAATTAGCTATGTGATAAACTTCACAAATTAATAATTCCGGTTGATCCTGCCGGACCCGACTGCTATTTGGGTGAGGATAAGCCAT